>NZ_CAJNBO010000025.1:0-135130 GCF_905221015.1 Paraburkholderia nemoris
GCGCAAAATGCTCCCGGACGCTAGCAGTTTCCACCTTGAGCCGTTGTTCGCCGCTTGACTTCCAATACGGTTGCTTTTCTTTGCGGCGGCAAAGAAAAGTAGGTGCCCCCCCGCACAGGGGGAACGCTAATAGACCACTAACAAAACAAGGCAAGGCACCAAATCCAGATCAAGGAAAGGCCAAAGCCATAAGAACACTGACAATGCCGCCGCAAAAGGCAAAAAAACCTTCACTGAAGTTGACCCGCGAAAACGGACGCCTATCCTTTTGAAGAGGAGGTGCCGAAATGGGCAAGCATCGTACCCCGTACCCGGCGGAATTCCGGGCGCAAATGGTTGAGCTGGTGAAGGCCGGGCGCAGGCCGGAGGAACTGGAAAAGGAGTTCGAGCCGACCGCGCAGACGATCTACAACTGGGTGGCACAGGCTGGTCGCGATGCGGGCGTGCGCCATGACGGGCTGACCACGGCCGAGCGGCAGGAACTCACGAAGCTGCGCCGCGAGAACCGGCAGTTGAAGATGGAGCGCGACATACTCTCTCACGCAGCGGCCTGGTTTGCCCGGGAGACGGGAGCCGTATCGCCGAAGGATACGGATTCATGAGAGCGAACCGGGCCCGCTGGCCCATCGCCACGATGGCGCGGCTGCTCAGGGTCTCCACGAGCGGCTATTACGCGTGGCTGGTACGGGAGCCTTCGGCACACGCATGCGGTGACGCACAGTTGCTCGCGCGCATCCGTACGCTGCATGCGAGCTCGCGGGGCACATACGGTGCACCACGTATTCATGCGCAGCTGGCACGCGAAGGCATGCACGTGGGACGTAAGCGGGTGGCGCGCCTGATGCGCATAGCTGGCCTGCGTGGCGCGAGCCGGCGGCGCTGGCCGCACACCACGCGGCAACGCGCAGGGGCACGCCGTGCCCCCGACCTGGTGCGCCGGCACTTCAGCGCCGACGCCCGCGATGTGCTGTGGGTAGCAGACGCCACATACGTGCCGACCGCTGAAGGGTTCCTGTATCTGGCGGTGGTGCTCGATGTATTCAGCCGCCGCGTCGTCGGCTGGGCAATGTCAACCCATCTGTACACCGAACTGATGCTGCGTGCACTGGACATGGCGTTGCTGCAGCGGCGTCCCAAGGGGGTGATCCATCATTCGGACCAGGGCTGTCAATACACGTCCATTGCCTTCGGGAGGCGTTGCCGCGAGGCTGGCGTGCAGCCGTCAATGGGGACGGCCGGCGACGCCTATGACAACGCCATGTGCGAATCATTCTTCGGCACGCTCGAGACGGAGCTGTTGATGCGAGAACACTTCGCGACCCACGAGCAGGCCCGCGCACGCATCTTCTGGTTTCTGGAGGGCTGGTACAACATACGCCGCCTGCATAGCAGTATCGGCTATTGCTCGCCGCTCGAATTCGAAAAGCTGCATTCGCAGGATCAAATGTCATCGCCGCGCGGGTTGCCCACCGCCGGGCAGCGCCATGGTCGTGACAGGCGACCCGCCGCCCGGCCGTGGACAACCCGCGACTCAACACTCCCCGGAGGTTCAACATCACACTAAACCCAACTGCAAATCTGTCCGTTGAACCGGGTCAATCTCACACTTCCCTTCGGATAACCCACGCTCAAGCGCCGCCACCCCAGCCGGCAACTCAACCTTAACCCCAAGATCCACCATAGTCCTCCCAAGCGCATGCAAAGTCCTGAACAGGTTATGTTCCCGACACTGCTCACCCATCTGCCCAATACGCACAATCGGCAAACCAAACGACCCCGAGATTTCCACCTGATGATGCCGCGAGATATGACCGCAGATATCAGCAGGACTCAAGCGCTCCGGCACAACAATGCCAACAACCGAATTCAAACGACAAGGCGCCGGCGCATACAACTGCAAACCCAACGCAGTAATCCCCGCCTGCAGCGCCACCGAGCACTTCAAATGCCGCGCAAACCGCTTCTCAAGCGTCTCCGCACACACGAGCCGCAACGCCTCGTGTAAAGCCAGCACGCCCGACACAGGCGCCGTATAGTGATACCCCGCGTTGTGCCAGAAGTTCTCCGCAAGCGAAGCGTCAAGACACCAATGCGCGTTCGGCGCCGTGCGCCCCTTCACCCGCGCCCATGCCTCATCCGAAAACGCGATTAGCGAAACCCCCGGGATCGACGACAAGCCCTTCTGCCCGCCTGTAATGACCGCATCGATACCCCACGCGTCCATCTCCAGGGGCATCGTGCTCAACGTACACACCGCGTCGACGATGACCAACGCACCGGCCGCTTTCGCGAGCGCCGCAATCTCCTTCAATTGATGGTTCCATACAGTGTTGGACGTTTCGCCCTGCACGATCGTCACAATCTCGGGACGCTCGCGGCGGATCGCCTCAGCCACCGTTTCGAGACTCGCCACGGTACCGTCCTCGACGTCGAGTATCGCAACTTCCGCGCCGACGCGCCGGCCCATCTCCGCCATCCGTTCGCTGAAAAAGCCGTTCTTGATGCTGAGCACTTTCGTGCCTTCCCACGCAAGGTTGGAGATCGCCATTTCCATCGCGGCGGAACCCGGACCGGCTACGCCCAGCACCCACTTCGAATTCGTCTGGAACACGTAGCGCGCCATGGTCTTCACCTGGCCGATCACCTTCACCATCGTGCTGCCCAGGTGATTGATCACCACCGTATTGGCCTTGGCCACCGCCGCGGGAATCGGCACAGGGCCGGCGCCCATCATCAGCAACGGCTCTTCAGGAAGAATGGCGTCGAGCGATTCGACAACCGGGCAAGGCACAGCGTAGGAAACCGGTGCGGCAGAGGTGGATGAAGTCGGCATGATCGGTACGTGAATGTCAGAGTGCAAAGGGACAAGCGGCCCCGCCAGCAATGACACTGGCGGGGCCGCTTAACCGATCATTCACTGATCCGCGCAAATGCGCAAGGGGTTTGTCACTTCACCGTGGTCTTATCCAGCTTCTTGCCGGTTGCCGCGTTATACCGCTCCACGTACTCCTCGATCAGCTTGCGCATCGCGCGGCCGATCTGCCGATAGTCCGACTCGTTCAGATTAGCCAGCGACACCCGTCCCGACGGATGCTGCGTACCGAAGCCGCGTCCCGGCAACAGCACCACGCGTGCTTCACGCGCGAGGCGGAACAGCAATTCGGACGGCTCGGTGTTCTTCAGCAACCATTCGACGAATTCACGCCCGAACATCTTCTCGCCGAGGAACTCGATGTCGAGAATCGTGTAGTAATCGACCTGGTTCGGATCGTCGTCGTCGAACGAAATGCCGACCTCTTCGTACAGCGCCTGCTTGCGCTTGCGGATCAGGCGTTTCAACGCATTCTTGTACGCGTCGGGCGTGTCCATCAGCGCGAACAACGAGAACAACACCATCTGCACCTGCTGCGGCGTCGACAAACCCGCTGTGTGATTCAGCGCGACGGTGCGGCTGTCGGCGACCAGCCGATCGATGAACTTTAGCTTGTCCGGTTCGGTCGTGATCGATTCATAACGCTCGTGCAACTGCTTCTTCGTGTCCTTCGGCAACTCGGCGATCAGCTTGTCGAGCACGTTGTCGCGATGCGTCGCAATCGCGCCGAGACGCCAGCCGGTCGCGCCGAAATACTTCGAGTACGAGTACACGAGGATGGTGTTCTTCGGCGCGAGCGCGAACAGCGAGACGAAGTCGTCGGCGAAGGTGCCGTACACGTCGTCGGTCAACAGGATCAGATCAGGGCGTTCCTTGACGATGTCCGCGATGTATTGAAGGCTCTCGTCGTCCATCTTCACCGAAGGCGGGTTGCTCGGGTTCACGAGGAAGAACGCCTTCACCTTCGGATCGCGCAGCTTGTCGAGTTCCTTCTTGGAATACTGCCAGCCGCTTTCCACCGTGGCTTCGACATTGACGACGTTCAGCTGATAGTCGTTCAGGCGCGGAATTTCGATGTACGGCGTGAAGATCGGCAAGCCAAGCGCAATCGTGTCACCCGCCTTGATCAGGTGATTCTCGCGCATCGTGTTGAAGATGTACGTCATTGCCGCCGTGCCGCCTTCCACCGCGAACACGTCGAACTCGCCGACGAACGGATGATTGCCGATCATCTCCTTACGCAGATACTGGCCGACAATCAGTTCGGACAACTTGAGCATCCGATCCGGCACCGGATAGTTGGACGCGAGAATGCCTTCGCACATTTCATAGAGAAAGTCGCCCGCGGAGTATCCGAGCTGATCGCGCACATACGACACCGCGCCGCGCAGAAAGTCGATGCCGGGCACGCCCTTGTTTTCGCGCAGGAACAGATCGAAGCGCTCCGTGAGCCCTTCGCGGCGCGGGAAGCCGCCAACGCCTTCCGGCATGAACGCAAACGAACGCTCCGACTCGCGCATCGCAAACAGGCCAAGCTGCCAGAAGCCGTGGCGCGGAATCGTCGCGAGGAAGTTCGGATTGCCGCGGCCGGCGTTGAGCATCGATGCGTTGGCAGCACGCTCTACCGCGCCGCCGCCGGCGGCCTTGATCAGTTCGTCCTTAAGTTCGAACGGGCTGAGCGCCGCAAAGCCGGCTTGAGCCATGTCGCCTTGTTTCTTGCCGCTTTTCTCTTTTGCCATGATGCGTTCTCCAATGTGCAAGTGAATGACGCCGGCGTCGCGAGTAATCGTTCAGTTGCCGCCGGCGTAAGAGAGATCGATAGATGCGTACGCTAAACCGGGCTAAACCAGCCCGACCACGAGCGGTCCGAGCAAGGTCAATGCGACGTTCGCAATCGCGTAGGTGATCGCGAACGGCACGGTGGGTACCGCGCTTTCCGCCTTGTCGAGCACACCGCCGAATGCCGGATTGGCACTGCGTGAACCTGTCAGCGCGCCGGCCAGGATTGCCGCGTTGTTGTAGCGCAGCACGTAGCGGCCGAACAGCATCGTCAGTATCAGCGGCAGCACGGTGACAACCACACCGAGCAGGAAGATCGTCATACCGCTCTGCTTGACGGTCACCACGGCCTGCAAGCCCGAATTCAAACCGACCACCGCGACGAACGCCGCGAGGCCGAAGTCCTTCAGCAACTGCGAGGCCGCGGACGGCATTGCGCCGTACATCGGATGCTTGCCGCGCATCCAGCCGAACAGCAGGCCGGCCAGCAGACAGCCGCCGCCGGAACCGAGCGTGAGCGGAACGCCGCCCACGTCGATGACGATCAGACCGATCAGCAGACCCAGCACGATGCCGACACCCATATAGATGAAGTCGGTCTTGTTGCTGTACGGCAGCTCGTAGCCGGCTGCATCGACAGCACGCTTGGTGTCTTTCGGCGAACCGTAGAAGGTGATCACGTCGCCGTGTTCGAGTTTGGTTTCGGGTAGAACCGGCACTGGCTGACCGGCACGCGAAACGCTCTGGAGATAGACGCCGTGGCGCATGTCGCGATCCACGACTTCGCGCGCAGCGGCGATCGTGGTGTGGTTCATGCCTTTGCGCGTGAACACGCCTTCCCGCGATTGCATGACGACGCCGACGTCCTCGGCGGTAGCAACCTCGCCTCCACTCGCGCCAAATTCGACCACAGCCTCGCGGCGACCGACCACCAGCACCACGTCATCGGGTTTCAACACAAGATCGGGCGCCGGGTCGAGTGGCTGGCCATCACGCCGGATCTTCTCGATCGTCAACATGTCCTGATGCAGGGTCTCGACTGCCTTGACCGTTTTCCCGGCGCTGACATCGATCTTGTACGCACGCCCCACAAGTTCGGGCAATGCACGAATCTGCCCCGCGCCGAGTGAGGACGAACCTGCGGACAGTTCACGCTCCGCTTCGATCGAGGCGTCGCGCAGACTCTGCCCCATGAACTTCGGCAGGATGTTCACGCAGACAATGATCGCGCCGAGCGAGCCGAACACGTAGGTCACCGCATAGGCAATCGCCACGTCGGACTGCAGCGACTTCACCTGATCGGCGGGCAGACCGAGACGCGCGATGGCGTCACCGGCCGTGCCGATGATTGCCGACTGCGTCAGCGCGCCGCCCGCGAGTCCGGCTGCGAGACCCTTGTTCAGATGGAACAGCTTCGCGCAGATCACCACGGTGATCAGTGCGGTGACGGCGAGAAATATCGCCATCGCGATCTCACGCAGCGTCTTGCGGTTCAGCGAGTTGAAGAAGCCCGGCCCGGAGTCGTAGCCGACCGCGTAAATGAATACGGCGAACATCACCGATTTCACGCCGTTGTCGATCGTCACGCCCGCCTGACTGATCAAAACTGCGGCGAGCAATGAACCGCCCACGCCGCCTAACTGGAATTTGCCGAAGTTGATCTGCCCGATGAAATAGCCGGCTGCAAGTGACAGAAACAGCGCAATCTCGGGTGATTTCTGAAAAATGTGATGTAGCCAGTCCATCATGCCCTCGCTGGATAGTTTGCGATACTGAGTACTGGGTGCTGCATGTGCATACGAACCTCACGGCATCCGTATGCGGTCGACTGCGCGCCACGCCGCGCGCAGTCCATCTGCTCCGCCTAGCCGAACTTCCCGGCGAGGCCGACCACGACCGGCCCCATCAACGGCAGCAGAATGTTCGAGAGTGCATAGGTGATCGTGTAGCCGATCACGGGCGTCGAATTGCCGGTTACGCCGACCAGCGCGCTGATCGCCGGCGTGCTGCATTGCTGACCGGCAATGGCGCCGAGCAGCATGGGCGCTTCGAGCTTGAGAAACGCGCGGCCGATCCAGAGCGACAACAGACCGGGCACGAGCACCATCAGGATGCCGGCGACAGGCAGCGCCAGGCCGTATTCGCGCACCAGCTTGATGGCATCGGGCCCCGCCGACAGTCCGACGGCGGCAATGAACGTGGCAAGGCCGAAGTCCTTGAGAATTTGCGCGGCGGCTGAAGGCAGCGAGCCGACTAACGGATGGCGCGAACGGATCCAGCCGAACAGCAAGCCCGAGAGCAGGCAGCCGCCGCCCGTACCGAGCGCGATCGACACACCGCCGATGCGTCCGCCGATATGCCCGATCGCCATGCCGAGCAGCACGCCCAGGCCGAGATAGACGAAGTCGGTTTTCTGGGTCGCGGTGAGCACGTAGCCCAGATTCCGCGCACCACGCTCGACGTCGGCTTTCGCGCCCACCAGCGTCAGCACGTCGCCACGATTGAGCTCGGTGCCGGGCAGCGCGGGCACCGTGGTTTCAAGCCGCGTGACTGCCGCGATGTAGATGCCGCGCCCTTCCTCCGGCTTGGCCCGTTCGCGCAGTTGCGCGACCGTCAGACCATGCGCGTCGCTGCGCGTCAGCACGACGTCGAGTTTCTCCGCAATGATCTGGCCGAAGCCGGCGTCCGCCACTTCTTCGCCGAGGCTGGCCGCCGCGGCCACCACCGCTTCGCGCCGCCCGCCCACGAGAATCAGGTCCCCGGAGGCCAAGGTCAGTTGCGGCTCGACCGGCACGTCGGCTCCGTTGCGCCGAACCTGCTCGATGGTCAGGTTGAAGCCGTGCTTCTGTTCGAGCGCCTGGATCGTCGCGCCGGCCGCCGCACCGACCCGGAACGCGCGGCCCACGAGCGCCGGGGCCGCGGCCCGTTGCCCCCCGCCGAAGGCGCCGTCGCCGCCGAGCTTGTGCCACACGCGCTCGGCTTCTTCGCGCAGATTGGCGCGCAGCAGGAGGGGCGCGAACTGGCTCGTGAACAGGACGATGGTGACCAGGCCGAACAGGTAGCTCACGCTGTACGCGGTCACGATGTTGGCCTGCAGGCGCAGCGTCTCAGCGTCGCTGAAGCCGAGCTTGGCAATCGCCTCCGAAGCCGTGCCGATCACGGCCGACTCCGTTGCCGCACCCGCCAGCAAACCAGCAGCCGTACCAGCATCGAGCCGCATCACGAGAACTGCGATCATGATCAGCACCAGCACCGAAACGATCTCGACTAGCGACAGCAAGCCATAGCGCCAGCCTCGGCCAATGTTGGCAAAGAATTGCGGTCCACCGGTGAAACCCAGCGCGAAGATGAACAGCGCAAAGGCGATGTTCTTCAGATCGGGGGCAAGCCGCGCGCCCGTCTGCCCCAGCACCAAGGCCACGATCAACGTGCCGCAGACGCCGCCCAGTTGAATTGGCCCCACGCGAAACGAACCAATGAAATATCCGATTGCAAGGCTTGCGAACAGCGCGATCTCCGGTTGAGACCTCAGCAATTCACCGATCATGTTGGCTCGCCGATTTACGGTTTATTAGCAGAAAGATGAAAAAATCTCTCTGGAATTTGAAATGAATTCGATCCGAGTCATCCCCAACGCAGGAATTACTCATCCGGCATGACCGCATTCCATTGAATGGAAAGTTTATGGCAATGAGATGACGCTCTCGGCGCCAAAGAAGATATGCCGCAATGCAGCGACGATAGCGATAGTGAAATAGTTTTCAGCAAGTTCGACAGTCACACTTTCCTCGCGAAGTTTGTCCGACGCCTTGAAAATGGCATGCTCTGCCGGCGGCCGGTTCTCTCTTGCATGATTGAACATGCTTTTTTGGGACTGCTTTTTTTAATAAATATTGTAGTTCGGCATCGCTGTCAATATGATTTTCAATTGCGACCGTTTTCGCTTCGCAAAAGATGATCTTTAGTAAAGGTCGGAATGGTTTTCGCACCGCGCATCGTAAGCGGCAGTCATTGCCATTAAGTGCCGATATACTGACTTGCCTGCATGCCGCGTCGTGAATCGGCATTCGCCGCACCGGCACTTATCCTTCGGAGCCACTCATGCGCATGATCCTGTTCAGCAGCCGCCAATACGACAGCGACACGTTCGGCGAGGCCAACGGTACGCATCGCTACGAACTGCACTTCCAGGAATCGCACCTCGATGTCGAGACCGCGATCCTCGCCGAGGGCTATGAAGTGGTCTGCCCGTTCGTCAACGACAACGTCGACGCCGCCGTACTGGAACGTCTCCATGCCGGCGGCACGCGCATGATCGCGCTGCGCTCAGCGGGCTTCAATCACGTCGACCTGGCCGCGGCCGAACGTCTTGGCATGACGGTTGCACGGGTGCCGGCCTACTCGCCGCACGCGGTCGCCGAACATGCGGTCGGGCTGATTCTGGCGCTGAACCGGCGCTTGCCGCGCGCGGTCGCACGCACCCGTGAAGGCGATTTCTCGCTGCATGGGCTGCTCGGCTTCGACCTGCATGGCAAGACTGTGGGCGTGATCGGCACCGGCATGATCGGCCGCGTGTTCGGGCGCATCATGGCGGGCTTCGGGATGCAGGTGCTTGCTCATGACCCCGGCACGCCGGCCGAGGATCTGCTCGCGCTCGGCGCGCGCTACGTGCCGCTCGACACGCTGCTCGCTGAAAGCGACGTTGTGAGCCTGCATTGTCCGCTAGTGCCGGGCACATACCACCTGATCGACGGGCCTGCGCTCGCGAAGATGAAGCGTGGGGCGATGCTGATCAATACCGGGCGCGGTGGCCTGGTCGAAAGCAATGCGCTGATCGGTGCGTTGAAAGATGGCCAACTTGGCCATCTCGGGCTCGACGTGTACGAAGAAGAAGGCGGCCTCTTTTTCGAGGACCACTCGAACCTGCCGTTGCAGGACGACGTGCTGGCGCGTCTGTTGATGTTTCCGAACGTGATCGTCACCGCACACCAGGCATTCTTCACGCGCGAGGCGATGAACGAGATCGCGCAGACCACGCTCGAGAACGTCGCGGCATGGCAGGCCGGCACGCCGCGCAACGTCGTGCAGGCGCGAAGTTAGGTCGTGCCGCTGCCATCCACGGTAGTTGGGCGGATTACCGTGCGGGCGTCGTCCGCTGCGCCACACATCTCACGCAGCAAGGCCGCCTCGCGTTCGTGCACTTCCACCGGAAACCAGCGCGCGCCCGCATCGGCCAGATAGCGCGCGCGATGCTGCCCGTTGCGAAACGCCACCACGCCTTCGCGCTCGAGACCGAACCAGCCCAGCAGACCCGGCGCGCGACGCGTCGAGATCGTCACGTACGGCATCTGCGGAATGCGCGGATTCTCCGGATCGAGAAACTCGCGAATGCCACGCACCTTGCCCGAATGCCATTCGGCGACCGGCTTCAACACGTAATCGGTGTTGTCGCGATCCGCGCATTCCAGCAACTTACGCGCATCGACCATGACCACCTGATGGCGCGTGCCATCCGTCACGAAGACGCGTTTCAGGCGCACATGGTCGTACCATGGATGTTCATGTTCATGCAGAGGCACGTTCCAGACCGTCTCGGCAGAAGCCGGCGCGGTTTCGGAGGATGAATTGGACAAGGGCAAAGGCAGGCTCGATAAGCTGGCAAAAAAACGCCAGCGCGTTAAAAGAGCGCTAACGCTACGAGCCGATTGTGAAAGATGCATGACAACCAACGGTATTAGTCGCACTGCATGAGCGCAGCGCATGAAGATCCGGCATGAGTGGCCGGACGCGAACCTTTACGGACACAACGATGATAACCACGCAAAATCTAAATGAACATGTGTGCATCGAAGCCAATGAGGACACCGGCGTCGCCACGATCGTGCTCGCACGGCCGGCGCGGCGCAATGCCGTCGACCGTCCTACTGCCGAAGCGCTCAGTGCCGCCTTCCTCCGCTTCGAAGCGGAGCCGGCATGGCGCGCGGCCGTGCTGTTCGGCGCGGGCGGCACCTTCTGCGCCGGCGCGGATCTCACCGCGCTCGCCGACGAAGCCCGTCGCAATGAACTGCACGCCGACGGCAGCGGTCCCGGTCCAATGGGGCCGACGCGCATGAGCTTCAGCAAACCGGTGATTGCCGCGATTGCCGGCTATGCAGTCGCGGGTGGCCTCGAACTGGCCGCGATGTGCGATCTGCGCGTGGTCGAAGAAGATGCCGTGCTCGGTGTGTTCTGCCGGCGTGTCGGAATTCCGCTAATCGATGGCGGCACAATCCGCTTGCCGCGTCTCATCGGACTGTCGCGAGCACTCGATCTGATCCTGACCGGCCGCGCGGTGAATGCGCAGGAAGCGCTCAGCATCGGTCTCGCCAACCGCGTCGTGCGCAAGGGCGAGGCACGCGCCGCGGCAGAGCAGTTGGCCGCTGAACTCGCGGCCTTTCCGCAAGCGGCGCTGCTGGCGGACCGCCGCTCCGCATTGGAAAACAGCACGCTCGAGGATCTCGCTCTCGCCCTGCAACGCGAAGGCGCCGGCGGCTATCAGGCAGTATTCGACGAGGGCGTTACAGGTGCCGCGCGTTTTGCCGAAGGCGCAGGCCGTCACGGCAATACTTTCAGGTCAGACGAAAACACGCCATAAAACAGCCCCATTCCACGAGGCAACGAGCATGTCGAGTGCATTCCCAATGCCCCCTCCAAAGCGCGCTTTCAGCAAAAAACAACAGCCTGCTTGACGCTCAGCAAGGGTGTTTTGACTTAGGTAGAATCCCCTACTGTTTTCCCCTCGCATGGCGCATGCGTTCTCGCCCCGAAAAATGCGCGCCTGCCGCACGACGCTTCCCGTCGCGCTGATTCACGCTCCGTCACCATGCCTTTGCCTTTGCCTCTCCTCGCCCTTGCCATTGCCGCTTTTGGAATCGGTACCACTGAATTCGTGATCATGGGGCTGCTGCCCGATGTCGCACGCGATCTGTCCGTGTCGATCCCCGCAGCCGGCATGCTGGTTTCGGCTTATGCGCTCGGCGTCACCATCGGCGCGCCGATCGTCGCGATCGCCGTGGCCAACATGCCACGCAAGAAGGCGTTGATGAGCCTGATCGGCGTCTTCATCGTCGGTAATCTGCTGTGCGCGATCGCGCCGGGCTACGCGGTGCTGATGGCCGCGCGCATCGTCACGGCGTTTTGCCATGGCGCGTTCTTCGGCATCGGTTCAGTGGTCGCGGCCGGTCTGGTTGCACCAAATCGTCGCGCGCAGGCCATCGCACTGATGTTCACCGGCTTGACGCTCGCCAACGTGCTTGGCGTGCCGCTCGGCACCGCGCTCGGCCAGGCCGTGGGCTGGCGCGCGACCTTCTGGGCCGTGACCGGCATCGGCATTCTCGCCGCGGGCGCGCTCGCCGTGTGCCTGCCGGCCAGGATCGAAATGCAGAAGGCGAGCCTCGTGCGCGAATTCAGCGTGTTGAAGAATCCGCAAGTACTGATGGTGCTCGGCATCAGCGTGCTCGCGTCGGCCAGCCTGTTTTCCACCTTCACCTACATCACGCCGATTCTCGAAGACGTGAGCGGTTTCACGCCGCATGCGGTCACCTTCGTGCTGCTGCTGTTCGGCCTCGGCTTGACGGTAGGCAGCACGCTCGGCGGCAAGCTCGCGGACTGGCGGCTGATGCCCTCGTTGGTCGCGTTTCTGCTGGCGATCGTCGTCATTCTGACGATCTTCGCCGGCACGATGCACGCCGAGATTCCGGCCATGATCACGATCTTCGTGTGGGGCATTCTGGCCTTCGCGATCGTGCCGCCGCTGCAAATGCTGATCGTCGACCGAGCGAGCCATGCGCCGAATCTGGCGTCGACGCTGAACCAAGGTGCGTTCAACCTCGGCAATGCAACGGGCGCGTGGCTCGGCGGCATGGCGATCGGCGCGGGTGCGCCGCTTACTACGTTGCCATGGGTCGGCGTGGCGACCTCGATCGGCGCGCTGGCGCTGACGCTGTGGTCGGTGTCGATCGACCGGCGCGCGCAACGGATGGCGGTGGCCGGATAACCGAGGCGCGCGCGCGCAGACTGCGCGGACGGCTTCAGCCAGGACAGGTTTCGTATCGGCGCCGCCGGCGAGCGGCGGACATCACCTCGATAGCCCTCGATAGCAAGCGAACGCGGCCCTCGACCGCGTTCATGCAATCCGCACACAGGTGCGAATGACTCCCGGCCGTAGTAGCATCTGGCCCGATGAAAGTCATCTTCACTCGCGATTTCCTCGCGCTGATCCTTAGTGTTGCCGTCGTCGGACTCGGCAGCGGCGCCACACTTCCCCTCACTGCCCTCGCGCTGACGCAAGCCGGCTATGGCACCGACGTGGTCGGTCTCCTCACCGCCGCGCAAGCGGGCGGCGGCCTGATCGTCGTGCCGGTCGCAGCCTGGATCGCGGCGCGCTGCGGCGGCCGCCAGGTGATCGTCGGCGCGGTGTTGACGGTTGGGGCCGCCACCGCGTTGATGCAACTCACCTCGAACCTCTGGCTTTGGGCCGCGTTGCGCGTACTCTGCGGCGCGGCGCTGATGCTGCTCTTCACGATCAGCGAAGCATGGGTCAACCAGCTCGCTGACGACGCCACCCGCGGCCGCGTCATCGCGATCTATGCGACCAACTTCACGCTATTCCAGATGTCGGGGCCGGTGCTGGTGAGCCAGATCGCCGACCTCACGCACTGGCGCTTCCTGATGTGCGGCGCGATCTTCCTGCTGGCCTTGCCCGCGCTTGCCAGCATCCGCAAGACGCCGCAAGCGTCGAAGGATGAACACGCCACGCACGGCAGCTGGCGCCATGTGTTGCCGCAGATGCCGGCGCTCGTGATCGGTACGGGGTTTTTCGCGTTGTTCGATACGATCGCGCTGTCGCTGCTGCCGCTCTTCGCGATGTCGCACGGCATTACGAGCGAGGTGGCCGTGTTATTCGCGTCGGCCCTGCTGCTCGGCGACACGACAATGCAGTTTCCGATCGGCTGGCTCGCCGACCGGCTCGGCCGCGAACGCGTGCATATTGGCTGCGGCGTGATTGTCGTGGTGTTGCTGCCCTTGCTGCCTTGGGCGATCCATTCGCCGTGGCTGTGCTGGCCGTTGCTCTATGTGCTCGGCGCGACGGCTGGGGCGATCTATACGCTGTCGCTGGTCGCGTGCGGCGAGCGGTTTCGCGGTGTCGCGCTGGTGTCGGCAAGTTCGGTGGTGGGGGCGTCGTGGAGCGCGGCCAGTTTCGGCGGGCCATTGGTGGCTGGCGCGTTGATGAAGGGGGTTGGCAACGATGCGATGGTCGGTGTGCTGCTGGTTGCTGCGCTTGCGTTTCTTGCTGCGGTTTGGTGGGAAAAGCGGCGTGCGCCAGCGCGGGCGATCGGGTGAGGGTGAGGTTGCGGTGAACCGTTGAGCCGTTGGGCCGCCGAACCATGCTCGCCTCCGGATACGCAAAACGGGGAAGCCTCAATGGCTTCCCCGTTTTGCATGGCGCTTCCTTCCGCGTGATTTCCACGCTACCTCTGCTCTACTTCCGCGCCGGCAGAATCTCCCCAACACACGTGCCGAAGCCCACACGATACCCATCACCCTGGCACCATCCGGCGAGCGTCAGTTCGTCGCCGTCTTCGATAAACCCGCGTGTGCCACCTTCCTTCAACTCGAACGGATTCTTGCCGTTCCAGGTGGACTCGAGCAGGCTGCCGCATGAGTCGGCGGTCGGGCCGCTGATCGTGCCCGAACCCATCAGATCGCCAACCCGCGTGTTGCAGCCCGATACCGTGTGATGCGCGAGCTGTTGCGCCATCGTCCAGTACATGTGCTTGAAGTTGGTCCGCGAGATCGTGGTGGCCTGCTTTGCCGTCTGCGGCCGCAGCGTCACTTCCAGCGAGATGTCGAACGCGTGCCTGCCCTCGTGGCGCAAGTAGGTCAACGGCTGCGGCTCCTGCACCGGCTGCTCGACACGGAACGGTTCGAGCGCGTCGAGCGTCACGATCCACGGCGAGATCGTGGTCGCGAATGACTTCGCGTTGAACGGACCGAGCGGCACGTATTCCCATTGCTGGATATCGCGCGCGCTCCAGTCGTTCAGCAACACCATGCCGAAGATGTGCGCTTCGGCATCGGCACAGGCAATCGGCTCACCCAGTGTATTGCCGCTACCGATCACGAAACCCGTCTCCAGTTCGATATCCAGCTTGCGGCATGCGCCGAACACCGGACGTTCCTGATCCGGCAGTTTCAACTGGCCGTTAGGACGCCGCACCGGCGTGCCGCTCACCACTACCGACGATGCGCGTCCGTTGTAGCCGATCGGCATTTCGGACCAGTTCGGCAACAGCGCATTCTTCGGGTCGCGGAACATCGAACCGACATTCGTCGCGTGCTCTTTCGACGAATAGAAATCCGTGTACCCCGGGATCTGCACCGGCAGATGCAGTTCCGCATCGGACTGACGCACCAGGGCTTTCGCACGCAAGGCGGAGTCGTCGCGCAAGGTCGAGTTGTCCCGCGCCAGCAGATTGCTCAACTGGATGCGCACACTGCGCCATGCGTCGCGGCCAAGCGAGATGAAATCGTTGAGGGTGTCCTGCTCGAACGCCCGGTCCTTCGTTGCAATCGATTGATCCGCCGAGGCAGTCGGGAGCTTGAGCAAGCCGGCAGACTGGAGAACCCTCAGATCGACAATCTCATCGCCAATCGCAACACCCACGCGGCGCGCGTCGTTGTTCTTATCGCTGAAAATACCGAACGGCAGATTCTGGATCGAAAAATCGTTGGTCGAATCGTTAGCCGACTCGACCCAGCTCTTGCGCGACGGATCGAGCGTCGCCTGAAGATCGCTCAATGCGCTCATCGTTGCTCCGGGTTGAAGTGTTTCTTGAGACCTTGCCAGCACTCGTAGTAATTCGCCTGCAGTTGCGCGGTTTCGAGCGCGAAACGGGTCGGCTTGATCAGCGTGCGCGTTTCGAACATGAAGGCCATCGTGTCGCCGACTTTCTTCGGTGTGGACGTATCGCCATGCGACGCTTTCTCGAAGGTGTCCGCGTCCGGCCCATGACCCGACATGCAGTTATGCAGACTCGCGCCGCCCGGCACGAAACCCTCCGCCTTCGCGTCGTACACACCATGCACGAGGCCCATGAATTCGCTCGCGACGTTGCGATGGAACCAGGGCGGGCGGAACGTATCTTCGGCCGCGAGCCAGCGCGGCGGGAAGATCACGAAGTCGATCGTGTCGACGCCCGGCGTATCGCTTTGCGATTGCAGCACCAGAAAGATCGACGGGTCCGGATGGTCGAAGCTGATCGAGCCAATCGTGTTGAAGCGGCGCAGATCGTATTTGTACGGCGCGTAATTGCCATGCCACGCGACCACATCGAGCGGTGAATGGCCGATGTCCGCGCGCCACAGGTTGCCGTTCATCTTGGCGACGAGTTCGAAGTCGCCTTCGCGGTCTTCATACGCGGCATGCGGCGTGAGGAAATCGCGCGGGTTGGCGAGGCCGTTCGAGCCGATCGGGCCGAGGTCCGGCAGACGCAGCAGCGCACCGAAGTTCTCGCAGATATAGCCGCGCGCGGCGCCGTCCGGCAGGTTCACCGCGAAGCGCACGCCGCGCGGGATCACCGCGATCTCGAATGGCTCGACATCGAGCCGGCCCATTTCGGTGGCGATATGCAGGCGGCCTTCCTGCGGCACGATCAGCAATTCGCCGTCGGCGTTGTAGAAGAAGCGATCCTTCATCGAGCGGTTCGCCGCGTACAGATGGATCGCGCAACCGTTCATCGCTTCGGCTGAGCCGTTGCCCGCCATCGTTATCCAGCCGTCGACGAAATCGGTCGGCTCGGTGGGCATCGGCAGTGCGTCCCAACGCAACTGGTTAGGCGGCGTAGGCGGTACCTCGGCGAAGTTGGCGACGAGCCGCTCCGAGGGCAGCAGCGTGAACGGCTTGTGAACGGCCGCCGGACGAATCCGGTACAGCCACGAACGGCGGTTATGGCCGCGCGGCGCGGTGAACGCGGTGCCCGACAGTTGCTCGGCGTACAGGCCATAGGCCGCGCGTTGCGGCGAGTTGCGGCCTTCGGGCAGCGCTCCCGGCAAAGCCTCCGTGGCGAATTCGTTCGCGAATCCCGACTGATAGCCCGGCTCGATTTCGAGTCGCGAGCTGGCGGTATTCGGCGTGCGTGTTGGGGTATCCATGCAAGGTTCTCCGTTGATACTTGATCTGTCGACGTGCGCTGTCTGTCTCAGGCCGTCCGCGGCTCGGATGGGCTGCCGCGTTGCCGCGTGGCAGCGGCCAGCGCGATCACCAGCAACGCGGAGCACAGCACCGGTACAGCAGCTGCATGAAACAGCGATTCATTCGACCAGTTCAGCGCGATCAGTTGTCCGCCGACCAGCGGCCCGATCACCGAACCGATACGCCCGATGCCGAGGCTCCAGCCGATCCCTGTGGAACGCAGCGTGGTCGGATAAAAATGGCCGGCCAGCGCGTTGACCGCCGGCTGTCCGCCGACCACGCAGAAGCCGCCCGCGAATACGACAAGCAACAGCCACGGTAGCGCATGCGCGACCGTTCCGATGGTGCCGACCGCCAGCGCCGCGCCCGCGAAACACACGAACAGCACGCGTACAAAACCAAAGCGCTCGATGAACCAGCCGAGCAGCAACGTGCCCACCACGCCGCCCGTCTGCAATACGGTGCCGACGATCACCGCCGTGCCTGGCGAGTAACCGGCATCGCGCATGACGGTGGGCAGCCAGTTCGACAGGAAGTAAAGATCGATCAGGTTCATGAAGCTGATCGCCCACAGAATCAGCGTGACCGGGCCACGGCCCGAGCGGAACAGTTCGGCAACCGGCGCGCCGCCGTTGCCCTTCTCACGCACAACGATACGTGTATTTACGTCGATCGGCAGCGCCGGATTGAACTTCGCGAGCCAGCGCAACGCGCGATCGCTGCGCCCTTTGAGGACCAGAAACTGCAGCGACTCCGGCAATGCCGCCAGCATCGCGAACGCGAGCAGCAAGGGCACAGCGCCGCCCACCCAGAACACCGCACGCCAGCCGTACGCGGGGATCAGCGCCGCGCTGACGAAACCACCTAATGCCGCGCCCAGCGTGAAGCCGCACGACACCAGCATCATGCGCTTGACGCGATGCGCGGGGGTCGAGAATTCGCCGACCAGCGCCATGGCATTCGGCATGATGCAGCCGAGCCCGAGACCCGTGATGAAGCGCAGCGTGATCAATGCGGGGATCGTCTCAACGAAGGGCGTGGCCAGCATCGATAGCGCGAAGAAAAACGTCGCGCCAATCAATACCGGACGCCGGCCAATGCGGTCGGCCAGCACCGACAAGCCCAACGCACCCAGCAACATGCCGAACAGACTGGCGCTGAACACGGGCCCGAGCGCCGCCTTCGAGACATGCCATTCACCGATCACGCTCGGCGCGACGTAGCCCATCGCTTGCGCGTCGAAGCCGTCGATCACGAGGCACAGCCCGCATAGCGCGAGCAGCATCAACTGGAATGCCGGGTGATGCGTTTCGCCGAGCACGCGCTCGACTTCGATCACATTGGCGGCGGCCACGGCCGGTTTGGCGCTCATTGGGTCGTCCCCTCGTCCTGACTGGATTTGTTTGGGTTTGGTCGCGGCGCGCGCTCGGTCGGCCTGCGGTCAGGAACCACGCCCTTTCCGGCAAAGGAGACACAAACACGCTCGCCATCGCAGCCGCGCTGCAATTTACGTATAGTAAAACGAATTACGTATAGTGAAATTAACGTATACCCTGGAAACTTGTCGCGAAAGCCGCAGCAGCCTGTACTGACAAGCGTTCGGCGGATAACGTTATGAGCATTTTGTTCAAGTGCGCGCGGCGCGGACTGCTACCATCAGTGCATGCGGCAACCGAGTCGCGTTGCCGAGCGCCGAGTGCGCACCTATCGCCATCCATTCGCCTACATGATTCCGCCGACCATCCCCAACCTGATTGCACGCGCCGCCGATCACCCATTTCTCGGCGAACATCTGGTGATGGGAACCGGCGTGCACAGCGATGTCGCGCTGGCGCAATTCGGCGGCGTCGAACTCGCCAGTGCCTATGAGCCGATCTTCGATATCAGCGTGCATGCGTTGGCGCAGTCGTTGTCGTCGGGCGCCGAGGGCGTGGATCGTTTCGGCGATGAGCTCGGGTTCCAGGCGGTCACGCAGCGTCTCGACGGTGCGCCCTTCGATGCCTTCGATCCCTTCGACCATATCGCCGACGATCAGGAACTGGTCGCGCTCGACCGTATGTCACGCGCGCTGCACGCCATCAATTTCTTCGGCGCGCAACGGCACGGGCTGCTCTTTCTGCGCGTGCACGAGCGTCTGCTCAAGAGCGTCAAGTACGACCATGGACTGCATTTCTCGAGCGTGCTGCTGTCATTCGGGCTGAACCCGTCGCGGGTGGTGATCGAGTTGCCGGCGGCCGCGGTCGCGCATAAGACATTCCTCGGCTATCTGACCACGAGCTATCAGCGCTACGGCTTCAAGGTGGCGGGGAATCTTTCGAACGCGGGGCAGATTCTGTCGGTGTCGGAAACGGCGCGGCTCGACTTCATCAAGATGGATGCGGCGGTCGCGTTGCGCGACGCAATGGTGAAGCCGCTAGTCGGCTACGCAAGCCGGTTGCGGGTTCCGCTGATCTTCAATCGGGTGATGGATGAGCCGCAGTTCCTCGCGCTGCAGCAGTACGACGTGCGCTTCGTGCAAGGGCCGTTATTCACCGCGCATTATCACGATCGGGCCGTGTGAGTATTTATCGCGCTGACGCTGCGCAGCGCAGCGCGGGCCGGTACTTCAGCCGGTATCGCCTAATCGCCGCGCCAACGCCTTCAGCCGCGGCGCGACGCTCTCCCGGAACACCTCCTCTCCCATCGACGACGCCGGCCCGCTGCAACTGAGCACGAGCCAGCGGCCTTCGCGCGGCTCGCGAAACGGCACCGCAACCGCGTTCACGTCGTCATGCCATGCGCGGAACGAATAGCAGCAGCGCTCCTCGGTGAAGGCTTCGATTTCCTTTTCGGCATCGGCCAGCAACGCGGCGCCCTCTTTGCCCGCCAACTTCTTAAGCTCGACCAGCAAGGCGGCGCGCACGTCCAATGGCTGCACCGCCAGATACGCGCGCCCCATCGAACTGGTCAGCATCGACAGTTTCGAGCCCGAGGCGAGTCCGAGCGTCAGCGCGGTTTCACTGCGGATCGTCTCGAGATAAATCATGTCGAGGCCGTCACGGCATCCAAGCGACACCGCCGCGCCCACTTCGCGCGCGAAAGTGCGCATGTGCGGACGCGCGAGTTCGAGCGTGTCGGTGCCCGAGAGCAGCGCGAAACCAAGCGACAGCACACCGGCGTCCAGCGCATATTTACCCAGCGTTTCGTCGAGCCGCAGATAGCCGAGCACGGTCAGCGTGTAGGCCAGACGGTTGACGGTTGCCTTCGGCAAGCCCGTGCGTTCGACGAAATCACGATTGCCGAGCATCGTTTCGCCCGGCTTGAACGCGCGCAGCAAATCCAGCCCGCGTGCGAGGGCGACGACAAATTTGCGCTCGTCGAGCGGTTCGGAGAGAGTGGATACGGGCGTCATGTGGTGATACACTCGGGCGTGGTTTGCAAAACATTGTTTCGCATAGCGGAACTTAAGTCAAGCTCGAACACGTTCAAGTCAAGCAGGAAATCAGGAGATACGTCATGGCAGAGGCCGCGCAGTTTCACTGGGAAGACCCGCTGCTGCTGGATCAGCAGCTCACCGAAGACGAACGCATGGTGCGCGACGCCGCCGCCGCGTACTCGCAGGACAAGCTGCAGCCGCGCGTGCTCGAAGCGTTCCGTCACGAGAAGACCGACATCGAGATCTTTCGCGAGATGGGCGAGCTCGGCCTGCTCGGCCCGACGATTCCTGAGCAATACGGCGGCCCCGGTCTGAACTACGTGGCGTACGGTCTGATCGCGCGTGAAGTGGAGCGCGTCGATTCCGGCTACCGGTCGATGATGTCGGTGCAGTCGTCGCTCGTCATGGTCCCGATCTACGAATTCGGCTCGGAAGCGCAAAAGCAGAAGTACCTGCCGAAGCTCGCCACCGGCGAATGGATCGGCTGCTTCGGCCTGACCGAACCGAACCACGGCTCCGATCCGGGCAGCATGATCACGCGTGCGAAGAAGGTGGACGGCGGCTATTTGCTGTCCGGCGCGAAGATGTGGATCACCAATTCGCCGATCGCCGACGTGTTCGTCGTGTGGGCCAAGCTCGAAGAGGACGGCAAGGATTCGATCCGCGGCTTCATTCTCGAGAAGGGCTGGAAAGGGCTGTCCGCACCGACCATCCATAGCAAGGTGGGCCTGCGTGCGTCGATCACCGGCGAGATCGTGCTCGACGAAGTGTTCGTGCCGGAAGAAAACCGCTTCCCCGAAGTCAGTGGCTTGCGCGGTCCGTTCACCTGCCTGAACTCGGCGCGCTACGGTATTGCCTGGGGTGCGCTCGGCGCGGCGGAAGCGTGCTGGCACACGGCGCGTCAGTACGTGCTGGATCGCAAACAGTTCGGCCGGCCGCTCGCCGCGAACCAGTTGATCCAGAAAAAGCTCGCCGACATGCAAACCGAAATCACGCTCGGCCTGCAAGGCGTGCTGCGTCTCGGCCGTATGAAAGATGAAGGCACGGCCGCCGTCGAAATTACGTCGATCATGAAACGCAACTCGTGCGGCAAGGCGCTGGACATCGCACGGCTCGCGCGCGACATGCTCGGCGGCAACGGTATCTCGGACGAGTTCGGCATCGCGCGCCATCTGGTCAATCTGGAAGTCGTGAACACGTATGAAGGCACGCACGACATTCACGCGCTGATTCTCGGGCGCGCGCAGACAGGGATTCAGGCGTTTTTCTGATGCACTGAGATGAGTGCTTCGATGGCGGCGTTTCGTGCTGGCCGCTGAGTGGAAAATCGAAAAGTAGAAAAGGAAAGGCCGGTTCTTTTTGAACCGGCCTTTTTTCGTTGCACCGCCGCGTCGCAGCTAGCGGGGCGCTTCGTGACGCATCAGCCGCTTACTTGTTCGGCTGCGGCGTCAGACGCAGGTACGGGCGCAGGGCCTTGTAGCCCTTCGGGAATTTCTGCTTGATGACTTCTTCGTCTTTCAACGACGGCACGATCACCACGTCGTCGCCCTGCTTCCAGTTGCCGGGCGTAGCGACCGAGTGGCTGTCGGTGAGTTGCAGCGAGTCGATCACGCGCAGCACTTCATCGAAGTTGCGCCCGGTGCTGGCCGGGTAGGTAATGGTCAAACGCACTTTCTTTTTCGGATCGATCACGAACAGCGACCGGACCGTGAAGGTTTCACTGGCGTTCGGGTGGATCATGTCGTAAAGCTCAGCGACCTTGCGATCGCCGTCGGCGAGAATCGGGAAGCCGACGTTGGCGGCTTGCGTCTCGTTGATGTCCTTGATCCATTCCTTGTGCGACTCGGCGCTGTCGACCGACAAGGCAATCGTCTTCACATTGCGCTTCTCGAATTCACCGGCCAGGTTCGCCGTCAGACCCAGCTCGGTCGTGCAGACCGGCGTGAAGTCAGCGGGGTGCGAGAACAGCACGCCCCAACTATCGCCCAGCCAGTCGTGGAACTTGATGCGGCCGACACTCGACTCCTGTTCGAAATCCGGTGCGATATCGCCAAGACGTAGACTCATATTGCAGCTCCTTGATTGTATTCGGACGTTCCGCGCGAGCATTCGCCCGCGACGCGCAGCAAAAATACAGCATACGGGAGTGACAGTGAACAACTAACCAACATCGCGTCACTACTTTATGCGTTTTTGTAATTTTCACCGATTTAGTGGAAACTTTGCGGGACAGATCAACTCCATCTTAAGCAAACTTTGCAGCACTGTGCCGCAAGGGTGGAGTTTTTAAGACTTTGCTTCAACCAGGAACGGTTCGTGCGGTTGTTTTCATGAATCGAGCGCTGCGCTCGCCAGCGGCCGTTTCTTTGGTTACGATTCACGCGTGGCGTGAGACGAAGGGAGCTGTCAATGTCGGAAGTCAACAAGGAGAGATTGATGTCGGATATCAAAACCGTCCTCGCGGACGCTGAAGATTTGCTGAAACAGGCCGCGAGCGCTACTGGCGAGCGCGCTTCGGAACTGCGTGAAACGGCGCTTACGCGCCTGAAGCAGGCTAAGGAAAAGGCGGCTGACGTGCAGGTCGTGGTGGTCGAAAAAGGCAAGAAGGCCGCACGCGCCACCGACGACTACGTGCATGAGCATCCGTGGGCATCCATCGGCATCGCCGCGGGCGCCGGCGTACTGCTCGGGCTGTTGATCAACCGCAAGTAACACTGGTGAGGCTGCCGGGGCGAATCCGCATCCGGCACATCAGCGAATCGAGTTGACCGGCGCACGTCTGGCCGGTCCGCTTCTTTTGGCGCGCTCGTTTTCACGCGCCGGTTAGGTATTCACGCGCAACGCCCAAAGCCATGACGATCGAAACACAATCGCAGCACGGCGAACATAGTCCGTTGCGCCGTATCATTGGATCCGTGTTTGCCATTTTGCAAACACGGCTTGAACTGGTCGGCATTGAGCTCGCCGAAGAAAAAGACCGTCTGCTCGGCGTACTGTTCCTCGGCCTCGCGGCCATGATGCTCGCCACGATGGCCTTGATCGCATTGACGGCACTGGTCGCCATCGCGTTCTGGGACACCTACCGGTGGCAAGCGCTCGCCGGCATCACGGTGGTTTATGCCGTTGCGGGAATCGCCTGTGCACTGAAAGCGCGCAGCGGTTTGCGCAATGCTCCCATGGTGTTCGAAGCCACCCTTGCTGAGTTCGAAAAAGACCGCGACGTGTTCCGCAAACCGTGACGCCGTGACGCAACAGGCATAACGGGCTCACGGGCGGACCTCAAATGCCCGGCGCCTTCGAAGTGACTTCGCCAATACCTCGAGCTACCTCGAGCGATTTGCTGCACAGTTTTACTGCCCCACCTCCACTGCCGCCGACACGCCATGAGCCAAACCCATTCCGATACCGCATTCCGCAACAAACGCCACCAGGTCAGAGATCTGAGTGCGCCGCACCTGCGAGCGCTACGCAAGGAACTGCTGCTGGTACGCGCGGATGTCGAGCGCATGGAACTCGCTCAGGCGACCATCGAATTGCGGCAGGCCGTCACGCATTTCAGCTGGCTCAAATTCATTCTGCCGGGCTTCGGCGGCATGCGCGTGGGCCGCGGATCGAAGGCGAGCTTCCTCAATGCAGGAAGCATCGGCGCGCTCCTCAAACAGTATCCGCTCGTCAGTTCGATCGCCTCGCTGCTGTTGGCGAAGCCGCTGCGCGCGACCATTGCAGCAGGTGCAAAACCCGCACTCAAATGGGGCAGCCTTGCGCTTGCCGGCTGGGAAGCGTATCGAATCTGGAAGCAGATAAAGAATGATTCCGCCGCGTCTGCCGGCAACAAGGAAGAGACTGTTGACAGCGGGTACTGAGCGGGGACCGTCGATCGATCTCCCTGCGTGCGCCTTGCAGCAGTAGCTTGTCGCCTGCCTCAAAGGCACTAGCGCGCCTCAACTCGCCAACTCGCGTTCTGCAGTAGCGGTCCCTAGCTCGTATTCCAACACTCGCCACTTGCCGGCGCTGTACCGTTTGCGCCGCTTCTGTTGCCTCGCAACCCTGTCGCATCCAGAGTGAAGGTGCCGCAGGCGTCATCCCGCATAGGGCCGGTTTCGCTCGGCACGGCCTCTACCGAATAACCACCGTTTGCATCGTCTGCCGGTAGCACTTGCAACCGGTAGATCGTTGTGCCGAACTGCGGAGCCCGATCCAGACCTGGCGGCAATGTCGCTGGGCCGTCGCTTGCCGATCCCTCGACGAATTGCGCCGCGCGATAAAGCGCGGACGCAGCGTCGACCCGATGTGTTCGCGCGACATGGCTCCGATACGATGGCACGGCAAACACGAGCAGCGTGGCGGCTATTGCCAGCACGATCATCAGTTCCAGTAGCGTGAATGCGGATGTGCGCGGTCTCGCCATAAACCTCCCGTCAAAATGGGTGTGCGGCAACGCGACGCCAATGGCGCTCGATCTGCTCGCCTGCGATCACGAGCTCCATCTGCAACCACACCTGCGACTCTCTGGTCCGGCCGAAGCCACGCGCAGTCAGTAAATAAGCTCGGGCATCGCCGCGTGTATCCAGACGCCACCCTTCGATCAAACATTGCGGCGCACGCAGCGATCCGGGCCATTGCGCGACGGGTGTGACGGCCCCGGCTTCAAAGGCGGCTTCATGCTTCCATTGCGTCGGCTCACCGGGTGAGAGCGACGCCACTGGCAGCGGCTCGAGAGCTGCCGCGGCGACGACGCTCCGGGCGCATAAGGTCAGCGCCGAATCCGCGGCATGAAATGCCTGCAGATAGTCGCGCACGTTGTTCGCGCCGCGCGCCGCTGCAAGCGATGTCTCGAACCAGGCCGCGGAGGTGGCCAACATCATCGCGGAAATCAGTAGGACGATCGGCAGGACGGTGCCGCTATTGCGAACGCGTGAGTGACGCCCAGTGCGGATAAGACGTGTCATATGTTTCGACGACGCGCGGCGGTGCGTTGGATTGCAAAGTCCTATGGTCATAGGAGATCCTCCGCGCGATTGCGTATCGCCACGCGCCGCCAGAAAGCCTGCCGCGGCCGCATGTCGGCACCTAGAGCGCTCGCGCCATCGCAATCGACGTAGCGCACACGCCGTCCTTGCGGCGCTCCCCGGACGAGCACACAGAGATCGACCGCAACGATCTTTGCCCATTGGCCGTCCGTCACCGCCGATGCATCCAATGCGGCCAGCCCACCGGCCAGCCAGTACCTGAATCGCACGCGCTCGACGCCTTCGACCAACGGTTGCGCGGCCCCCACCTTGCCGTTGCCTTCGCAATAGAGCTCCGGCTCACCCGTCGACCCGCTGACTCTCGCGAAGTATCGATTGACCACCACCACGCCCTGCCCGCCGAGTGCCGCGTTGCTGTTCGTTACAGCCTGGCCGAGACAGTCGGTCGTTTGGCCGGTCGCTGACGGCCACGTCGAAACGTTGTCCCCAACATAACGAACGACGATGCCGTCCGAGCGAGCCTGTAATGCCTCGCAAGCAACGCTGTCGTCCGCGCCGGTCGGGCGGCCACCCGAACAACCGAACAACGGCGGCGGGCTATTGAACCTCACGACGTCCGCAGGCACGAAGCCGGCCATTTGAATTTGCTGGCCCATCAGCGTAAGCGCGCTGAGGCCGGCTTCGCGGATCCGCATCGCATCGCCCGCGCGCTCGAACACGTTACGCTGCGTTGAATAAAGCGCGACCGTACCGGCGGTCACCACCAGCCCCAACGCAATTGCGATCACGAACTCGACGAGCGTTTGCCCACGCGCGATAACCATACGCTGCTTCATTTCGCGAACGCCAGCACAATGCATGAGGAGCCCTTGGGGACATCCGCATTACCGCACGATTCGGGCTTGTCGATGACATCGTCGGCACGGGGTGAATCACGCAGGGCCGTCCACGTGACACGTGCGGCGGATACACCGCCGCGCTCCCCTACCGACGCCTCACCATGCGGCAACAAGACCGTTGCACGCGCGCTCAATTGCCTGATCGCAGAATCGCCTGCCGAAGGCTCGCGCATTACTTCGGCAACGGAATCGGCTATCCATACTGCGTGCTCGCGCATTGCCATCGCGCGGGCTTCGCGCGCAGTCCACAATTGACCGGCGATCAGCCCGAGCGCCGTCACTGCCATCAAGGCAACGGCCAGCATCACTTCGATCAGCGAACTACCCCTATGCCTCGTTGGGTGCGTTGCTGCGCAGTTGCGTGCCCATGAATTCGACGGATACCGGCTCACGATGCCGCTCCACACGCGCCCTCGACAATCCGCGCGCGCCCGCCCGCCGCGATGCGGATGCAGCGCCGCCACTTGTCGCCTTGCGTCGCTTTCGACGGCACGCGTGGCGCGATCTCAAAGCTGCGAAAGGTGCCGATCAGCTGCCCCGCCGGCGGCGTAAACGTAAGATTTGTCTGCGTCCCGGTGATGCTGACTGCTGCGAGCAAAGGATGTGCGCGCAGTAGTGAGAGCGTGCCACCCCGTTCGGCCAATACAGCCCAGCCACACGACCAGTCCGTGACGCCGTTGCCACAAGCTTGCCCTGCGGCAAGACAATGCCGTGCCGCGTCGATCCGGCACACGGTGACGCGAGCACCGCGGCGCAATGCCTCGCTGCGCGCATAGGCGAGCGTGGAAACAAGCGCTTTCGCACGTGCGTCAACCTGGTCCCGCAGATGCCACGCAACGAATGACGGTGTCGCCATGACCGTGATTATCGCCAGCAACGCGACAACAGCCAGTGTTTCAACAAGCGTAAAGCCGTGGCGCGGCCGCAAACAGACTGCATCCCATTTCATCTGCATCCCTGATCGTTTCAAAGCATGCAGCCAATCTAGCGATTCACAAGCGGGTCAACAATCGGCCGAATGGCCAGGTGGCGCTCGGACGCTATCCCGCGCAAAAATGCACGCGTGACGAACCATAACGGGAGCGGAGATACAGATGCGCGAACCTACGCAGCGGAAAACAGAGCCTGGCGCGCAACTTCAGGCGCGACAGCAATCAGCGCTTGCGGGACGGCTTGGGAGGAGAAGAGGCGCGGCGAAATTCTTCGATCACGTCCTCGAATTCGGAGACGTCTTCGAAGCGCCGGTAGACAGAGGCGAAACGAACATAGGCAATCGTATCGAGCGCACGCAACTCGTTCATCACGAGTTCGCCGAGGCGCTCGCTGCGCACCTCGCGCTCGCCACTGCCGAGCAGTTGATACTCGATGCGGGCGACGGCGGCGTCGATCGCGTCCGCAGCCACCGGGCGCTTGCGCAGCGCCAGTTGCATGCTTGCGACGATCTTGCGGCGATCGAATTCCGTGCGGCTGCCATCCTTCTTGACGACCGACGGCAACGCCAGCTCGACCCGCTCATACGTCGTGAAACGTTTGTCGCAGGCCGGGCAGCGGCGGCGCCGGCGGATCGTCGCACCGTCTTCGGATACGCGGGAATCCACAACTTGCGTATCGGCGTGACGGCAGAAGGGGCAGTGCATGGCGGCTTAGCGGTAGACCGGGAAGCGCTGGGTCAGCTCGGCGACTTGCGCGCGCACACGTTCGATCGTGGCAGCGTCTTCCGGGTTGTCCAGCACATCGGCAATCAGGTTACCTACCTGTTCCGCTTCCTTCACGCCAAAGCCGCGCGTGGTCATGGCCGGCGAGCCGAGACGCACACCGCTCGTGACGAACGGCTTTTCCGGGTCGTTCGGAATCGCGTTCTTGTTGACCGTGATGTGCGCCGCGCCGAGCGCCGCTTCCGCTGCCTTGCCGGTGATCTTCTTCGCGCGCAGGTCGACCAGCATCACGTGGCTTTCAGTGCGGCCCGAAACGATACGCAGGCCACGCTTGACCAGCGTTTCAGCCAACACGCGCGCGTTCTCGACGACCTGCTGCTGATACACCTTGAACTCCGGCGACAGTGCTTCCTTGAACGCGACGGCCTTGCCGGCGATCACGTGCATCAGCGGACCACCTTGAATGCCCGGGAAAATTGCCGAATTGATCTGCTTTTCGAACTCGGCCTTCATCAGGATCACGCCGCCGCGCGGGCCGCGCAGGCTCTTGTGCGTGGTGGTGGTGACGAAATCGGCGTGCGGCACCGGGTTCGGATAGACGCCAGCGGCGACGAGGCCGGCATAGTGCGCCATGTCGACCATGAAATACGCGCCGACCGACTTGGCGATCTTCGACATCCGTTCGAAATCGATGCGCAGCGAAAACGCCGACGCGCCGGCCACGATCAGCTTCGGCTTGTGTTCCTGAGCCAGCTTCTCAGCAGCGTCGTAGTCGATGTCTTCGGCTTCGTTGAGGCCATAGCTCACCACGTTGAACCACTTGCCCGACATGTTGACCGGCGAACCGTGCGTGAGGTGACCGCCGTGCGCGAGGCTCATGCCCATGATCGTGTCGCCCGGCTTGAGCATGGCGAAGAACACACCCTGGTTCGCCTGCGAACCGGAGTTCGGCTGCACGTTGGCGGCTTCGGCGCCGAACAGTTGCTTCACGCGGTCGATCGCCAGTTGCTCGGCGACGTCGACATATTCGCAACCGCCGTAGTAACGCTTGCCCGGATACCCTTCGGCGTACTTGTTGGTGAGTTGCGAGCCTTGCGCAGCCATCACGGCCGGGCTCGTGTAGTTTTCCGACGCGATCAGTTCGATGTGCTCTTCCTGACGGCGGTTTTCCTGCTCGATGACCTTCCAGAGTTCAGGATCGACGTTGGCGATGGTGCTTTGGGCTCTATCAAACATACGGATTCCGTTGAGTGTGTGCAGGTTGACCGGATCGTGCGCCGAATCTTGCGTAGAGGGTACGCAGCGCTGCTGGCGGCTGGGCCAGCCCTGACGTGGCGGATGGAGAGTCGCCGCACACGCGAGGCAGGACAGCCACCGTCAGCGCAGATCAATGCGCGCGGATCACGGCTGCCCAGGCGAACGGCAAAACGGCTCCCTGCGCTTCACGGTGGGTTGCTCCACCTTGAACCCGATTGCTCGAATCGGTTCTATCGCCAGTCACGCAGGGATGAGCGCGTTAGTTTATTGGAAGAGGATCGAATAGGCAACCGGCTTCCTGTGGGGCCGGCGTTCGCTCGCGAAGCCGGTCCTGGCGCCGCTGCGAGCGGCGCACAAACGTCTGATGAAAACGTGCGCGGAACCCGCGCCGCGGCGCTGCGGCAGCCGCTGGTCCGGCTGGTTCATCCTTGCCGCAGCGCCGCATTGGAAGTAGGCTTGGGGCCTTTCTCTCTTACCGACCAGGGAACTGCAATGATCGTGTTCGTCACCGGAGCGTCCGCAGGATTCGGCGCCGCTATCGCCCGTGCTTTCGTCAAGGGCGGCCATCGTGTCGTCGCCACCGCGCGCCGCAAGGACCGCCTGCAGGCGCTCGCCGACGAGCTCGGCGACGCCCTTCTGCCGTATGAGCTCGACGTGCGCGACCGCGCCGCCGTCGAGGCCGTGCCGGCTTCGCTGCCCGCCGATTTCGCCGCACTCGACGTGCTCGTCAATAACGCCGGCCTCGCGCTCGGCGTCGAGCCGGCGCAAAAGGCAAGCCTGGACGAATGGAACACCATGATCGAGACCAACTGCACGGGCCTCGTGCAGGTCACGCATGCACTCCTGCCCGGCATGGTGGAGCGCAACCGCGGCCACATTTTCAATCTGGGCTCGGTGGCCGGCCGCTGGCCGTACGCGGGTGGCAACGTCTACGGCGCCACCAAGGCGTTCGTGCGTCAGTTCAGCCTGAATCTGCGCGCCGATCTGGCCGGCACCGCACTGCGCGTGACCGACATCGAGCCGGGCCTGTGCGGCGGCACGGAGTTCTCGAACGTGCGTTTCCGCGGGGACGACGAAAAAGCGGCCAACGTGTACCAGAACGTGCAACCGCTGACGGCGGAAGATATCGCCGACTCGATCTACTGGATCGCCACGCGTCCGGCGCACGTCAATATCAACACGATCGAACTGATGCCGGTAGCCCAATCTTTCGCCGGTTTGACGATTCATCGCGGCTGAAATTGCCGCTGAGGCCCGCCAGACGGGGCGCACATCTTGAAACAGACCTCAGGGTGTGCGTTCCGGTAAAATGCGCGGCATGAATATGTCGACCAGCCAGCCCGGCACGGAAATCGGCTTCACGTGGCCAATCCGCGTGTACTACGAAGATACCGACGCCGGCGGCATCGTGTTTTACGCGAATTATCTGAAGTTTTTCGAACGTGCGCGCACCGAATGGCTACGCGCGTGCGGCGTCGACCAGAACCGTCTCGCCGAAGAAGCGGGTGCAATCTTCATCGTGCGCAGCACCGCAGTCGACTATCGGGCACCGGCCCGGCTCGACGATGTCGTTAAAGTGGTGAGCCGAATCGAACGCCTTGGCCGCGCGTCTGTCGATTTTGCGCAGGAAGCGTGGCGGGACGGCACGCTGCTTGCTACCGGTTCCATCCGGGTCGGCTGCGTCGACCGCATTGCGCTGCGGCCGGCTGCGATTCCTCCACCGGTTCTCGCGGCATTGCGGCGCGGGCCGGGCGTGAACGACGGTGGCATGTCAACGGACAACGACTGAACCCCGTTGTTACGGGGCCAGTGAACTCGTATCGATCAAGCAACACAAAGCATGGTTCGGCTTGCAATATCGCCGATGCTTCCGTTTTGCTCACGGCAAGCTTCGAGTGGCCTTGCAAGCCGGACGCCCCCTTCCGGGACGTTAAAACGAACCTTTATGAACACTACACAAGATCTGTCGATCGTTTCTCTCGTACTCAATGCGAGCCTGCTGGCGCAGGCCGTCATGGCGCTGCTGCTTCTGCTGTCGCTATTGTCGTGGACTTTCATCTTCCGCAAGTGGTTTGCGATCCGCCGGGCGCGCGCGCAAACTGAACGCTTCGAACGCGACTTCTGGTCGGGCGGCGACCTGCAGGCGCTCTATCAGAGCGCCGCGAACAACCGCCACACGATCGGCGCACTGGAACGGATTTTCGAGTCCGGTATGCGCGAATTTCTGAAGGGCAAGGAAAAGCGCCTGAACGATTCAGGCGCGATTCTCGACGGCGCACGCCGCGCCATGCGCGCCGCGTTCCAGCGTGAAATGGACGTGCTCGAGGCAAATCTGGCGTTTCTCGCGTCGGTTGGCTCGGTCAGCCCGTATATCGGTCTGTTCGGCACGGTTTGGGGGATCATGAACGCGTTCCGCGGCCTCGCCAACGTGCAGCAGGCTACGCTTGCGAACGTAGCGCCAGGCATTGCCGAAGCGCTGACCGCCACCGCAATCGGCCTGTTCGCTGCGATTCCGGCCGTGGTCGCCTACAACCGCTACGCACACGACATCGACCGTCTGGCGATCCGCTTCGAGACCTTCATCGAAGAGTTCTCGAACATTTTGCAGCGTCAGGCACAGTAAGGAGTCCACGATGGCAGGTTCTTCCTCCAGCATGCGCGGCTCCCGTCAGCGCCGCGCGATGGCCGATATCAACGTCGTGCCGTACATCGACGTGATGCTCGTGCTACTCGTGATCTTCATGGTGACCGCGCCGCTCGTCGCCCCGTCGATCGTCAATCTGCCGACCGTCGGCGGCGCCGCGCCTCAGCAGCAAACCCCGCCGGTGATCGTCAATATTCGCGCAGACGGCAATATGAGCGTCAAATACAAGGACGACGCGGGCGCGCAGCAGCAGGAAGACATGACCAAGGCCGATCTGCATGGCTTTATCTCGGACCGCGCGCAGTCGCACCCTGACCAGCCTGTCGTGATCGCCGCCGACAAGACCGTGAAGTACGAAGTCGTAATGAACGTGATGTCCGAGTTGAAGGCTCAGGGTGTCAAGCGCGTTGGATTGCTCGTCAAATCACAATGATCCGCAAGAATTCCGAATACCCGCTTCAGCCGCCGCGTGAACGCGGCACCTGGCGAGCCTTTGTGTTCGCCCTGGTGATGCACGCGCTGCTGGGGTTCTTCCTGTATCACGGCATTCAATGGCAGAACAGCACGCCCGAAGGCGCGGAAGCAGAACTGTGGACCGAGGTGCCGGACTCGGCGATTCCGCGCCTGCCCCCGCCGCCGCCCGTGCCTGTCGCCCCTGCCCCGCCGCTGCCGGATGAGCAGGCCGATATCGCGCTACAGGAAAAGAAACGCCAGCAGCAGGAAGCGGCCCGTCAGGCGCAACTGGCCGAGCAGCTGCGTCAGCAGAAACTGCAAGCCCAGCAGGAAGCCGAAGCGAAGCGCCAGCAGCAACTGGCGGCCGATCAGGCTGCGCAAAAAGCCGCGGCTGCCAAGCAGAAACAATTGCAACAACAGCAACAGCAGCAAGCCGACAAGCTGAAACAACAGCAATTGGCCGATCAGCAAAAGCAGCAGCAGCAGCAGGAACAGCAGAAACAGGCCGACGCTGAAGCGCAGAAGAAGGCCGATGCGCAGAAAGCGGCGAAGGCCAAGGCGCAGGCCGATGCTGCGGCACAAGCCAAGAAGCTGGATGCGGAACGTCGTGCGCGGCTTGCCCAGATGCAAGGTTCGGCAGGCGCGCCAGGTTCGACCGGCAATGGTCTCGCGAAGAGCGGCACGGGTAGCGGCTCGGGTGGCACGGCGACATCGCCGGGTTACGCGGACAAGGTGCGTCGTGTGGTGCGCCCGAACATCTCGTGGGGTGGCGAAACGGAAGGTCTCGAGACCGTCATCTCCGTGCGCTGCTCGCCGACAGGCACGCTGCTGGACGCGCAGATCTCCCATAGCAGCGGCAATTCGGCCTGGGACGATGCGGCACTGCGGGCCGTCCAGCGTTCGAATCCGATGCCTCAGGACATCGACGGGAAAACGCCGACCAGCTTCAAGATTACGTTGCGCCCGGCAGGTTGATTGCAACAGTTTGACAGTCCGTTGACAGCAGACGCCGCGCCCCGCCCAGCGCGGCGTGCCTGGGAACGAATTAGTTGTTTTCGGGTCTCTCTGCTGTCATGAAGTGTTAGTAAAACCGTTTTTGGGGAAACCATTCAGCATGAGTTTGATGACCAAGCTAGGCCTGCGGACACTCGTAGCATCGTGTTTGATCGCCGTCGGCGGCGCCGCCCACGCACAACTCAACGTCCTCGTGACAGGCGTCGGGTCCACCCAGTTTCCGATCGCAACGGCGAATTTCGCCAATGAAGCGAACTCGCCGCAGCAGGTCAGTACGATCGTGCGTCAGGATCTGCAACGCAGCGGCAAATTCACGAATATCGACGCGGGCAGCACGCCGATCGCGGAAACCGATTCCGTCGACCTCGGCAGCTGGAAGGCCAAGGGCGCCAATGCGTTCGTCTCGGGCAGCGTGAACCGTTTGCCGAACGGCCAGTACGAAGTGCGCTTCAAGCTGTACGACACCGTCAAGGGCGAAAGCCTGGGTGGCCTCGTGCTGGTGAGTCCGGAAAGCGGCTTGCGCATGAGCGCGCACAAAGTCGCGGACTACATCTACGCGAAGCTGATGGGCGGCCGCGGCGTGTTCGCCACGCGCCTCTCGTACGTCATCAAGACCGGTGGCCGTTATCAGTTGCAGATCTCCGATTCGGACGGCCAGGACGCGCACATCGCGCTGTCGAGCCCCGAGCCGATCATCTCGCCGGCATGGTCGCCTGACGGCACCAAGGTCGCTTACGTTTCGTTCGAAAAGAAGAAGCCGATCGTCTATATCCACGACCTGCCTACGGGCCGTCGCGTGGTCGTATCGGACCAGAAGGGTAACAACAGTGCGCCGGCGTGGTCGCCGGATGGACGCACGCTGGCCGTCGCGCTCTCACGCACCGGCAACACGCAGATTTTCGCCGTCAATGCAGACGGCAGCGGCCTGCGGCGCCTGACGCAAGGCAGTTCGATCGACACCGAACCGTGCTTCTCTCCTGACGGCCAGTCGATCTATTTCACCAGTGACCGTGGTGGTCAACCGCAGATCTACAAGATGTCGGCCCAGGGCGAGAACACCGGCGCCGCGCAACGCGTGACCTTCACGGGCAGCTACAACACCAGCCCGCGCGTCAGCCCGGACGGCAAGCAGCTCGCCTATATCTCGCGCGTCGGCGGCGGCTTCAAGCTGTATATCCAGGACCTGCAAGGCAACACGGCAACGGGTCTGACGGACACCACACATGACGAATCGCCGAGCTTCGCGGCGAACGGTCAGTACATTCTTTACGCCACAGAGGTGAACGGCCGTGGCGTGTTGGCCGCAGTATCGACCGACGGTCGCACTCGGCAGGTCCTGTCCGTTCAGGGTGGCAGCGTACGCGAGCCATCCTGGGGCCCGTTTATGCAGTAACGTTCATGCAACAACACAAGGAGAGTCACAAAATGATGTCAAAACTTCGTTTCGCATTTGCCGTATTGATGGTCGGTGCGCTGGCCGCATGTCACTCGGGCGTCAAGCTCGACGAAAACGCTAACAAGGGTGGTGCAGTTTCGACGCAACCGAATCCGACCGATGTCGCTCAGGTCAACGTCGATCCGCTGAACGATCCGAACAGCCCGCTCGCCAAGCGCAGCATCTACTTCGACTTCGACAGCTACTCGGTCAAGGACGACTATCAATCGCTGCTGCAACAACACGCGCAATACCTGAAGAGCCATCCGCAACGTCACGTCCTGATCCAGGGCAACACCGACGAACGCGGCACCAGCGAATACAACCTGGCACTCGGCCAGAAGCGTGCAGAAGCGGTTCGCCGTTCGCTGTCGCTGATGGGCGTGACGGACTCGCAAATGGAAGCCGTGAGCCTCGGCAAGGAAAAGCCGCAAGCTACCGGTCATGACGAATCGTCGTGGGCACAAAACCGCCGCGCCGACCTCGTGTACCAACAGTAAGTAACAGGTGATGAGCCGAATGACGCATCGTTTCTCCTGGCTGCGGTTTGCCGCAGCGGCCTGCGTCGTGGGCACGGCCTTCGCGGCTGTGCCCGCACATGCGGGCATATTCGACGACGATCAGGCCCGTCAGGCCATTCTCGATCTGCGCTCGAAGACCGATAGCCTGTCGAGCCAGTTGTCGGCCGCACAACGCACGATCCTCGATCAGTCCAACCGCCTCGATCAGCTGAATCAGCAGGTCGCGACGCTGCGTGGGCAGAACGAAGATATGGGCAACCAACTCACCACGCTGCAAAAGCAGCAGAAGGACTACTACAGCGATCTGGACACGCGGCTGAAGAAATTCGAGCCGCAGCAACAGACGGTGGACGGCGTCCAGGGTGAGGTGCAGCCGGGTGAAACCGATTCGTTCAACGCGGCTTCACAGCAGTTCCGCAACGGCGACTTCAAGAATGCGGCGGCGTCGTTCCGCAGCTTCATCGCCAAGTTTCCGAACAGCCCTTACCAGCCGACCGCGCAGTACTGGCTCGGCAATGCGCTGTATGCGCTGCGTGACTACAAGGGCTCGACGGCGACCTGGCAAGGTGTGGTGGCCAAGTATCCGCAGCATCCGCGTGCGCCGGAGGCGTTGCTGGCGATTGCGAACAATCAGCTCGAGCAAGGTCAGAAGGCTGCGGCCAAGAAGACGCTGGAGCAGATCGTCGCGCAATATAGCGGCTCGGATGTCGCGCAGTCGGCTCAGAGCAAGCTGTCGCAGATCAAGTAGTCGTACAAGGTTTGGCAGTTGATGTAACGCGCAGTGGCTGCGCAGTCTCCAAATTAACGGCCACGCGCGCCTCTCGCCGGAAAGCCCGGGGTAGCGATACCTCGGGCTTTTCACCTTCTGAAGTGCGGATAGCTCGACTTACCACCATGGGTTGACAGCCCACAGGCGCTATCGCTATAATCTCGCTTCTCTTTTGGGTCGTTAGCTCAGCTGGTAGAGCAGCGGACTTTTAATCCGTTGGTCACAGGTTCGAATCCCGTACGGCCTACCAAAAGATTCAAGGGCTTGCACGCGTCAGCGTCGCAAGCCCTTTTTCTTTTCCTGAACCGTGTAGGCATTTCGGGTCAACACAAATCCATTTCGATCCTTGTGCCCTTCCGGCAAAATGCTGTCACATGCATGGCAGCAAAAGTGCAAGGAGCCGCCGAAAAACGGACTTGCATCAGATTCGCCCACGTTGCCCGACCTCGCCAACCACCCGCTTCCTGCATTCACAACCGCCTTTGGGGGCTCACGGATGACTGTTTTTACCATAGGCTACGAAGGGCTGGACATTGACACCTTCGTGTCGATGCTCGCAGAGTACAAAATCGAGACCGTCGTGGACATTCGTGAACTGCCACTCTCACGCAAGCGCGGCTTTTCAAAGACAGCTCTAGCTGGCATGCTGAATCACGCGGGCCTCGAGTATGTTCACATGGCCGATCTGGGCTGCCCGAAGCCGGTGCGCAACCGCTACCGCGAAGACGGCAACTGGAAGCGATACACAGAGGGATTCCTGAAGCACCTGGGGACGCAAGAGACGGCCATCGCAGAACTCTCCGACCTGGCGAGTTCTACGAACTGTGCGCTCCTCTGCTACGAAGCCGACTTTAATTTTTGTCACCGCTCGATGGTGGCGAATGCAGTGCACGACTACTGCGGCGCGAACATCGAGCACATCAAGTCGGCAAGCGCTAGAACAGTGAGCTCTGCCTCGTGTCGACTGGCTCTCGCTTAGGCGGATAGATCAGACTGATAATCAACCACTGGTCTTGAAATCGGTGCTGGTTGCCCATCAAGAACATCAAGGCCTTGCCGCCGAGTTGCGCTTCTAGCTTGGCGCGGAACGGCGCTTCCCACTCGGCGCCGTGGTCGCGGCGGCAATTCCAGAACAGCGCGCCTGCCTCCCAATCCACGATCTTGTGTTTGTGTTCCTTTTCGCCTTCAGGCGTTTCGCACACGTACCGGTAGTAGAAGTCGAACGGCACCTTGCGAAGCTCCTTCACTTGCCGGGTAGCCTCTGCTTCGGAGAAGAGATCGCCTTGCATTTGCTCGCGCATCAGCTTTTCCCTTTCTTCCTCGGTCCAGTCCTGATTTCGAGCCTTGCTGATTTCGAGGCTGAGTAGTCTTTTTGGGCGTAGCAGCGCAATCGACAGCCCATCGCTGACGCGTCCAGCTTCGATCGCATCGAAGCCGTCAAACGTAGGAATTTTATCTAGCCATTCCCAGCGCGCCGCCCAATCTCTCTTCGTGTCGATCACCTCCCCACAGGTAATCGTGTCGACGTAAAGCTTGTGACTTTCAGCCCGATGATCCTTGCTGGCTTTCTCAACCCGGACGTCGATCCACTGCCACTTCTTGAATTGCTGGCCTTCCTCGATCATCCGGAACGGCACAGGGTAGAGACGGCGCATCAAACCGTCTTGGTTAACGCCCGCGACGCACGAGGTCTCGACGTATTGCGCGCTGGGTGAGGGGTACGTCTTCGCCAAAATCAGGATGCGTTCCATTCGTCCCAGTGCCATGGCCCTCTCCTTTGTTCGTGTTCGCTCTAGACGCGCCTACATCAAGATTCGGTAATGATGTTATCCGCGTTTGTTGACTCGAAAAGCCGATATTCCATGCCGCTGGCCGCAGCGAGTTCCCACTCACGATCGTAATGTATCCTCTGCGAGACACGGCAATTCGCGAGATCCCGAACGGCATCGACAGTTTCGAAGTCGCGCGTATGGCCGGCAAGTCAACCGAGACAATCGACAAGCAATACGGGAATCTTCGGCATGACCGAATGCGGGCGAAGTTGGACACGGTCGGCATCCTTTAAACCCACCCGAGCGCCAAGGTCGACAGTTAGAATCCGTCACGCCTACCAAAGAAATTCGCGCACGTAGCCCAGCCTACACGGCTGGGCTTTTTGCTGTCTCGATTCCGTGTACGCACGGTGTCGGCATTTTGGGTGACCTCGGTCCGGCTACATGCATGTGCCATCTCGCCCTGCGAAATCGGTGTACAGCCAACTAGGCTATCGTTATCGGTCTTCCGCGAGAGTTAAGAGATTACCGCTGTATAGTTTCTTAGAGCGCTATAAGCGCCGGTTTTATACTCTGAAAGGTTCACATTGCTTCGTTTTCCAACGTATGCTGAAATTGCTGATGCAAAGCTGCCTCGGCACTGAGACAATATCTCATCGCTATCGAATACACACACCAGCGGACCTTCCGTTTATTCCCCTCTCGTCAAGCAACGGGCGCCTCCGCCGGAACCGCGCGGCGTGCTCGCATAAGCCTGGCGCCGCATCTTCCCGTCGCCGATCAACGAACTCTCTTCAATGCCCGTCACCGCCCTGCCGACACCCGCCGAACTCGCACGAACGCTGCCGTTCGTTGGTAGCGCGCGGCCGTGGCGGCTGGTGCGTTATGCCTGCGTCGACTGGCTCGGCATCCTCGCCTGCTGGCTCGTGATGGCGTCGACGCCGAGCCCGCTGGTCCATGCAGCCGGCATCGTGCTGATTGCTGGGCGGCTGCAGGCGCTGGGCGTGATCCTGCACGACGCCTGCCATCTGCCAATGCGCCGCATAATGCCGCCGCTCGCGCTTGTCGATGCGCTGGCCGGCTGGCCGATCGGCTCGTCGATCGCGGCGATGCGCTATCACCACCTGCGCCATCACCGCGCGGTCGGCACGGCGCAAGACCCCTATCTGCACCGGCTCGCCGCGCGCGGCGGCTGGATTCGCCGCGCGATGATGTTGCGCGGCGCGCTGCTGCCGGTCTGGTGGCCGTTGCGCGCGCTCACTTCTCCGTTCGCGCTGCTGTTTCCGACTTATCGGCCTTTCTACGCACGCGGCTTCATGCAGGACCGTTCGCGTGACGACCTGCGTCACCATCCGGAAGTGATCGCCTGCGCGAAACGCGACCTACCGCATTGCGCAGCGTATCTGCTTGCGATCGCGGCGGTCGTCCATTGGGACCTGCCGTTCTTCGGCTATTACGGACTGCCGTGGATCCTGGGCGGCATCATGAACGCAAACCGCGTGCTACTCGAACATGATCATGAGACGATCGCCGATCGCTCGCCGGAAACGGTCTGGCGCATGACGCGCACGTTCACGCTGGGCTGGATCGGCAAGCTCGTGCTGTATCCGCGCAATATCGGCTTCCATCAGGTCCATCACGCATATCCGGCGCTCGCGCTCGAGCATCTGCCGGCCGTGCATCGCCATCTGCTGGCGCAGGCGCCGGCCGAGGTGTCAGCGCCGCCCCGCTGACGCACGTCGGCACCCTCCCCGTTACAACTCGAAGCGCATCGGCTTCTCGCCGCAATGCTCGTCGGGTAAGGTTTCGCCACGTTTCACCGCATCGAGCAGCCGGTCAATCGACATGTGCACGGTATCCGCACGCACGTTGTGCGGCCGGAAATCGGGCGCGTTGTCGAGCCCCTCGCGGTGCGCACGCATGATCCGCACGTCTTGCTGGATCACCAGATGCGTGTAGATGTGCAATAGAGGCCGCAGCGCCCGCAGCAGCCAGCGCGGCAGCCGGAAGCGATAGGCGATGTAGGTATAGACGCGCGAACTGTGTGCATCGATCGGCGTGATCTGGCTGACGATCAGGAAGCCGGAACGTTCGCCCCAGCGATACTCGCAGCGCGTCACGTTCGGCGCGATGAACCGGTCGGTATGCACCAGCGGCACGCGGTCGGGATTGGTCAGCCAGTCGAGACAGAAGCCGATGCGATCGTCGCCGTCGTGATAGGTGACGAGCACGCTGTCGGGCCGTGTCGTCACGGTAGTGTCCATCGGCTTGCCGCGACTGCTGCGGAAGATGCCATCGTGCACGAACACGGTATGCGGCACGTCCATGAAATTCTGCGCGAGCATGCCGATGTCGCCGTCGAACGTGTTGATCATGTAATACGACTGCCAAGGCGCGGTATCGCGCAGCGGCATCCGGAAGATCGCTCGCGCCGCCGCATCGCCGTTGCCGGGATAAACCCAGACGAGACCGTCGAGCACCTGCACCGGCAACGCGCGTTGCCGGAACGGATAGTCGCGCGGTGCCGCGAGCGGCCGCGTGCCGTCGATGCTCGGTACCCGCAAGACCTGCCCGCTGCCATCGTAGCGCCAGCCGTGATACGGGCAGACGAGCTGGCCGCCGTCGACCTTACCGGCCGACAGCCGCGTGCCACGATGTACGCACTGGTCGATCAGCGCGGCCACGTTGCCGTCGCGCTCACGGAACACGACGATGCCAATGCCGAGCACCTTCGCGCGCACCGGCTTGTCGCGACGCAGTTCAGACTCAGCGCAAGCGACGAACCATTGTTCGTGCAGGCCGTCGGCTTGCATCTGCGCGCTCATGTCGGGATCGTGAGCGCAGGCGTGGGCTGCCCCGCAGACTGGCTCCGCGCCTTCCGCCTGTTTCGCATCGGCCATCACAGCGATCGTCCGCTTATTCATGCTGCCACCATTCGCTCGTGCCTAGCACAAGTTCGGCCATCGGTAACCGATTGACAAGCGGGCTCGGCTTGACGTCGCCAGCGCGGATGCCGGAGCGCTCCGCCGCATGCTGCAGCAAGTCGCCGAGCCGCGCCGGAGCATCCGACAGCCAGCGCACACGCAGCGGGTCCAACTGACCGATGCGGCGCGCATGAGAATAGTGAAAAATCCGGTCGAGCCGTGTTTCGATGGCGTCGCGCAGCATTTCCGCGCTTTCTCGCGGCACACCCGCTAGCAGCATCACGTAATGCGGGACATCGGCCTGCGCATCGGGAACGAGGCAGGCACTCGCCCCGCTCGCGAACACGGGAGCGAGCGCATCGCCCACCATGCGCTCGTCGAGCTTCTCGCCGACCAGGTCACAACTCGCGCCCGCGCGGCCCATGAACGCAATGCACGGCGTTCGCCCTGTGAACCGCGTCACGCGTACACGATCGCCAAGCGCGTAACGATAAAGGCCGCCGCCCGTCGTCAGTAGCACAACCGCCTCATCGCCAGGCGCGAGGCCCGAGACATCGCAGACACGGCCATCGTCGAACACGAACTCGAGATAGTGGCTGCCGATCGCGAGTGGACAGCCGTCGCCGTCACCGAACGGAATACTGACGACGCCCTCGGTGGCGAGCAGCCCTTTCGGCAGCCACTGCACGGCCGCCGGGAACCGCGTGCGCAGCGATTCGGCATAGACACGGCTTGGGCCGTCCATCCAGCTGCTGACTGCCGCCAGCTGCGGCCACAACGCATCGCACCGGCCGCGCGTGATCGCCTTCCGCAACGCCGCCGCGCGCGCAGCCGGCAGGTTTGCCTCGATCCATTCGAGATCACGCGTGCTATCGGGTTCTCCAGGCGAAAACAATGGGCGCAGCAGGCTCGTCAGGAACGTCGGGCTCCAGACGCTGAGCAACGCCAGCGTCTCATCGGCCACCAGCGCGCGCAGCGTCTGCCGCCGCCATACAGTGGGATCGCCGTCGAGCGGCGGCACCAGCAGCGTGGCTGCGAGCGCCGCCGCGCTGCTGCCGCCGCCGAGATAATCGAGATCGCTAGCGGAACCGATTGCAATGCCGTTCGACGTCATGCCCGGACCCTGCAAAGCTGGCGACATCGACCAGTACGCACGGCCTGCCGTAATGTCCGGATGCTCACGCGCCATGTCGGCGAGCCAGACGATCATCGCCGCCTGCAGTTCGCGCAGGAACGCGGGCGTGTAGGGAATCAGCTTACTGCGCGCGGTGCTTCCGCTCGTGCGCTCGAAGAACGCCGGCCACTCGCGCGTCAGTACCGGCTCCGGTTCCTGCGCCGCGCGTTCGAGCCAAGGCAGGAACGCGGCAGTATCGCGGATCGGCACGCGGTCACGAAACTGGTCGGCGGACCGAATCTCCGAGAACCCGTGCTGCCGCCCGAACGCGGTATCGCGGCCGGCTTCGAGCAATTGTGCGAGCCTGCGCGCCTGTGCCGTGTCCGGCGCGTCGAGTGCGGCCTGCCAGCGTTCGACGTCGGGCTGTGCCGCGCGGACGAACATGGCCCAAGCATCGGACGGCTCGAAGATCACGGCGTTCATCAGAAGTAGGTCTTGTCGAGTTGCGAGAGGTCGTCGGGCAGTCGGCGAGGCGGCAGGAAGATGCCGAGCCAGCCGTACCAGAGCGGCCGAGTCTCGCGCGGCTCCGACGCCGCATGCATCTGCTGCCAGCGCAACGCAGGGTGCCGGTGGTGCGTGAGGTTGTAGTTGAAGTTGAGCAACAGCCACCGCACGAGCCGCGGTGCACGCAGGTTGTAGGTGCCTTCGACCACGTCGAGCGGCGTACGCATGTGATAGATCCATTGCAACGACGACCACGAGAACGCAAACGCCACGTAGCTGATCAGCAAGACCATCGGCGACCACCCGAGCAGCCAGCCCAACGCGAGCCAGACGACGATGCCGCCCAGCGTCTCATAGCGGATGCACCGGAAATCGGCTGCACTGAATTCGCTGAATGCGGTGGCATAGGTGTTGTCGCCGCCGCGCATCAACCAGCGCTCCGTGACCGACGCGGGAAGCAACGCAAGCACGATGCTGCCGACGCACGCGCCCAGCCAGATGCCACCGAGAATCGCGAGGTAGTACTCGATGCACTTGCGGGCCAGGGACTCCTCAGGCAGCGCGAAGTCGGCGCGTTCGGCACGGGTGCGATTGCGGGCATGGTGGCCGAGATGGTTCACGTGGATCAGCGTCGCGGCGGCGCCGAACATCGTCGAAGCCCAGATCATCATCGTATAATTCACGCCCGGCAGACGATGCGCGGAGCCGTGGAAGCACTCGTGCATCATCGAGAACACGCCCTGCATCACGAGACAGAACGGCACCAGCACGAGCCACTTGATCGGCCCCGCGTCAGTGTGCGAAAGCCACGTCAGCGTGCCGGCCCAGACGCAGGTCTGCAGCGCGCAGATCAGCAGGTTCCCCCGATCGTAGCGCCGGGTCTGCGCCGCATCGGCAGTGGCGGTCGGTAGGCTCATGATTCGAAATTGCGTTGAATTGCCCCGGAGAATACATCAGATGCCTGAACAACCGGAAACGTATCCCGCGCGATGCCCGATCCCGTTCCTCACGCTACGCGCCACGCGCCGCCGCATCGCCGCCCGAGTGATCGGCGCGGCCGGTCAGGCCGTCGCGGAACCGACGCGTTGAAGCCGGCCGCGTGGGCGCCCGACGGTTTCGACGACTGGCGGACGTTCTACCCGACAACGCCTTTCCGCCCCCCGGGAGCCGGCCTCGACCTGACGCCGCACTTCATCGAAGGCTGGATACACAACACGGCGCGCCTGCCCGCCACCACCACCATCGTGTTGATCGCGGGACTCTATTCCGAATGGTTGCCTGGCTGCCATCGTGCCGCGCGCCGGACCTTGTGCGCAGCCGGTTATCCCGTGCTAACGGTGCCGGTACGCTCGGCGCGCGACGTGTTCGACCAGGGCGCGCATATCGCCGCGTTCCTGCGTGCGCGCCTGCCGGTATCGGGAGACTTCGTCGCGCTCACGCACAGTAAGGGGGGCATCGATACGCTGGCCGCCCTGACCGGTGATCCGGCGTTACGCGCGCGTTGCACGGGTATCGCGCTGGTGCAGCCGCCCGTGGGTCCGTCGGCGATCGTCGATGCGATCTTTGGTGAGTCCGTCGGCAAATCCGGGCCAGTGATGACCGCGCCGGTGACGGAACGTATCGCGCGCCGGCTGCTGAACTCACGCTGGGCGGCCGGCGGCACGCGCGACATCAGCAGCCGGCGCGACCCGCGTGTCGGTGCGATGCTGGCCGCAATTCCCGACGACCTCCATCTCGTGCATGCGGTCAGCTGGTCGATCACGGCGGCCACACGCTTCGATTCGCATCATGCGCGGCTGAACGGCTTTCGCCCCGGCTGCGCTCACGATGGCCAGTTCTACCTCGAGCACCAGGTGCTGCCGGGCCATCCGCAAATCTGCCTGCCGCGCCTCGATCATGGTCAGCCCGTGATCGGAGGCCTCGGTTTCGACGCGGGCCGTTTCTGGCTTGCGCTTGCCGACCTGCTGTACGTCACGCGCGGCAGCACCCGCGGACCTCAAACCAGATAGATCTCGAAGCCGGGAATCGGGCCCGCCGGCGAAATATCGGCCGGCACCTCGGCGTCCGCATCCCCGGTCGGCAAGGTGTACAGATCCATGGGGGTGCTCGCATGGCGGTAACGCCCCATCGCGGCCCAAAGCGGATCGTCGTCGTAAAGGCACAGCTGTATCAGCGCATGCTGGTGGCGCAGGCGAGCCCAAGCCGCGTCGATCAACGCCGCGAAGATCGCCGGGTCGCGCTCGCGCACCTGCAGATGCGTTAGGTACACGTCACCCAGCGGCTCGCCGGGCGCCGCGATGCGCGGCCTGCGCAACAGCGGTGCGAGGCCGTTGAACACGGCGCGCACGGCACGCAGCGACAGCGGCAGACGTTCGAGCACGATGCGCTTGATCGCGGAAGCATCCCAGGGCGCGACGCAGCCAACGAGCCTGCCGCGCACATCGAACGCCAGCAGGAACGAACCGATGCCGAACGCGGGCCATGTGTCGAGGCGGCGTGCGAACTCCTGCTCCGAGAACACGCAGCCGAACGGCTGCCGGCGCGACTGCGCGTCGAGGAACGCTCGCAGCACGTCGGCATGATGCGGCTGCGCCTCGACGATGCGCACGCCAGCGGGTACCCGGTTCGCATCCCACAGGCCACGCCGCGCGTAGACGGAGATATTCTCGTAGCCGCGCCAGTGCGCGAAACGCAGCCGACTCGCGCGTCGCGATTGCACGAGCGACTGCACGGCCAGCCGGTTGTCGCGAATCATGCAGCAGTACGCATGTTCGACGCCAGCTTCGCTTCGAAGCGTGGCCAGGCGATCGCGCACCACTCCCATCCATTCGCGCGACAGGCGCCGGTCAGGCATCAGGCGCAAATCACCGAGGTAGGCTACCGGCCGCGCGGCGCCTTCGAGATACCCGTCGCGCACGACGAGGCTCGCGATCCCCTTCAAGGCGCCATGTTCGTCCTCAGCGCACCAGACTTCATGGAACGGGCCATGACAACGGTGCAGTGCGAAATAGTCGGGCGCGCGATCAAAGCGCATCGGCAGGCTGCCCCGCATCGCATGCCGCGCCTGGAAATCGAGGATGCGCGGATTGTCGTCCGGCAGCGCCTGGCGGATTCTCATGAGCGGTTGCGGCTCAAGCACCATCGAACAGTCGCCGCGCGAGCGGCCGCAGGTTCGCCGCCGACAACTCGCAGATGCAGACGAGCTCGTCGCCGCACGCATAACCGGGGTTGCGCTGCAGGAAATACGCGACGTCGCCGATACGCCGGTGCGCGTCGGGGACGCTCGCAAGCTCGGGCGCAAGCCGCCCTTGCGGCACGTCGAACGACAGAATACCCGCGACGCGATCGTAGGCACGGCCATAACGCTCGGTCGCGAGATGGTCGAGCAGATCCTGCGCAGCAGCATCGGCCGAATCGTTCCCATCGGCCAGCGCGCCGGCTCGCGGCAGGTAGTGGCGAGCGAACGCGCCGAGATAACGGTAGGTGCGATGTCCCTTACAGATCAGGAACCAGTAGAGCGGCACTGCGGGCGCGGCGCGCTGAACTTCGCCCGCATGACGGATCCACGCGAAGGCTAGTTGTTGCGTGCCCCAGTGCGCGGGGTCGATGATGGTGTCGCCCGAGAACATCACGCGGATCGCCATCTCGCGCCAGCGCGTCTCGTACAGCTTGAGCGTCGAGAACCCCTGGATCGTCCCGTCACCGTCGCGCAGGACGATGCAATGCGTCTTGTCGCCGAGATCGTCGAGAAAGCGCGCGCGAACCGTGTCGCGATACGAGGCTGCGTAGAGCGAGAACATCCGTTCGACTTCGTCGGAACACAAAGCCGCACGCGCGACGACGGTGGCGCGCAGATCCATCGCGTATCTCTCCTAGTTTGAACAGCTTGTTATGATAGCCGCTCGCTCGCGCCCGGCCCCGAACATGGTTCCTGCCTCACTCCACCCCAACGCTAACGTCGTACCGCTTTCCCGGCCCTGGCTCGTGCTCGCGATCTACCTGGTCGTCACGGGCCTGTTCTACGGTTTCGTCACACACTTTCCTCTCGGCCCAGTCGCGCCGATCGGGCCTGGCCCGCTCGACCGCACGATCCCGCACTGGCCGCTCACGGTGCCGCTCTACCTCAGCTACCTGCTCGTGATGCCGGCGCTCGTCGCTGTAGGGCGCGATCGCACGTGGCTGCTGCCCGCGTTTTTAGCCGGTGCGCTGGCGGCAATCGCCTGCCTGTTCTGCCATCTGTTTCATCCGACCGAGGTCGTGCGGCCCGACGCAGCCGACGGATGGCTCGCCTGGTTGTACCGGATCGATTCTCCGCTGGCAGCATCGCCAAGCGGGCACGTCGCGCTTCCCGTCGCGATCGCAGTGGTGCTGGCCCGCCTGCGTGAACGCATCGGCGCGGTGTTCATCGCCTGGAGCGCGCTGCTCGCCGTAACGGTATTGACGACCGGGCAGCACATGGTGGCTGACGTCGGCTACGGTATTGCGGTGGGCCTGAGCGCGGCGGCGGCCACGCTCGTGCTGATGCGGCTCGACATCGACCTGCGGACCATGAGCGCGCTGCTCGCCGAATGGAGCGGCATCGTCATCACGCTGCGGCTCGCCGTCGTATGCGGCGATGGTTACCTCTATGCGCTGGCCGCACTCGTGATCGCGACGCGGCAGCACGCGCTGTTCATCCTCTATCACGACGCGACGCACTACCACCTGACGCGCCGCCGCCGCGCCAACGACTTCCTGATCAATACCGCGATCGGAGTACCCGGCCTTGTGCCGGTCGAGTTCTATCGTCCGCTGCATCTGGCCCATCATCGCGAAGTCGGCACGCCGCGCGACCCCGAGCGCCAATTCCTCTATTACGGCCAGCCATGGCGGTTCCGGCCGCTCGGCGCACTTGCACTCGCGCGGCAACTGCTCGGTGACCTGCTCGTGCTGAACATGGTCCGCAACATGGCCGCCTATCGCCGCTCGAATCCGCAACCGATTCGCCTCAGAAGACCGTTTCTTGCCGCTGCGGCGGTCTGGATCGCAATCGTCGCGACACTGGTCGCCGCCTGTTCAGCGCATACGCTCGCGATCGTCGCGTTGCTCTGGTTCGGGCCTCTACTCACCCTGTCGGTGATGATCCAGAAGATCCGCAGCATGGCCGAGCACAGCGGCGGCCCGCATGCGACGCCGGGTTGGGCCGACTGGACCTATTCATGGCGCGTAGGCTGGCTCGGACGCGTTCTGCTGTGGCCGTATCACATCAACCTGCATCTGCAACACCATCGCAGCCCCGCGATTCCCTGGCATGCGCTGCCAAGCGAGATCGGACGAGACGAGGTACGGCTCGATGCTGGCGCGTTGGTGCCGCTGCTGTGGGAGGGACGCAAGCGCGGTTGATGCGCACGGTTCAGGCACGGACGCGGGCGTGCCGCGCATCGCAATCAGGCGCTGTCGGTCTGCCGCTGGGAGGCGATCAGCACCGCGCCGCAACTGAGCTTGTCGCCATCGCGCGCGACCGGCCGACCGCCGATCGTGACGTTCGAATCGCCCGACACGATCACCACGGAGCCATGCACGCTGCAGATCGCGGTGTCGCCGACACGCGCGATCGGCTTACCGCCGATGTCGGAATCGGTGGCGCCGGTCGTCACAGCGCCACCGTGACTATGCGTATCGCCGATACAGATGAACGGACGTGTCATAGCGACCTTCGTGATAGTGGGCCACGCGGCCCGAAACGCTCCGCATCAGACGCGGCACAGCAGGACCCGGCGCGCGTCGCGCCCTTCCTTCGGTACGAACACTCCGATCACGTTGGTGTCGTAGGGCACGTTGGCCTCGCGATTTCGGCGGAACCAGTCCGCGGCCATCAGCATGAAGACGGCCGTGCCCGGCACGACTACGGTTTCGAGCGGCACGTCCTTCGACGGACGCACGCCGTCCGGCACCGCCCCCGACTCGGGCGACATGTTGGGTGCACCGGAAAGCTCGCGGAAACGCGACGGTGGCTGCGCCTCGTACGGGCCGTCGGAATCGAGTTTCCAGGGGCCATTCGCCTTGATGCGGAATTCGACCGCGTATTTGCCGCCTTGGTCGGTGAAGCGGATCCGCAGGTCGCGTTTCTCGGCATCCCAACCCTGCTCGTCGGCCGAGGTGCGACAGATTTCATACGTACCCGCCAGCCCCGCGGCATGCGCGACGGGCGCCGCGAACGCGGCGGCCGTGAGGGCAACGAACACGAGCGCGCGCAATGGGCTCGACATGATGAATCAACCTCCTGGAACAAGATGAACGAACGGATCGGCCGGCAGCTTGCGATCCTGCACATTGGCCGCCTTGCCAGCCGCGTCGGGCGGCGTGACGAGGATCAGGTGCAACTGGCCATCGGGCGCGAGGTTCGCAGTCACGCTGCCGTGACCAAGCTCATACCCCGCCATTGCAGACAAACCAAGGCCGACCATCGGGCCCATGATTCCGAGCGCGCCGATGCGGCGACCGACATCAAAACCCTCGCCGAGACTGGTCGGGTCAGGCACGTCGTCGATACCGGGGAGATGCAGCAGCGGTAGCACGGCCGGCTGCGCCAAGCTGTCGAAGAACACTCTGGCCAGCGTTTCTCCAGCCGGTAGCTGCGCGCGCACGGCCTGCCAGCCATCACGCACTGCAACGGTACGCGCGGTGCCTTTGAGCGGCTGGCCGCTCCCGTCCGTCAGGCGGATAGCGACCGGCCGATGCAGATAACCGAGCAGCGGCGCGGCATCGAATTCCTCGAGCTGCCAGCGAGCCCAGCGCGACGGCAGCGACGCATCAGGCACGAACGAGCCGGGGCCCGAGTTGTTGAGCTCGGGCGTTAGTAGCGGCGCCTTTGCTTGCCATTGCGCGACGGTCGGCGGCGAGACGTCGAGGCCCTCCTTCGGCTCAGCGTTGACGTTCCAGTAGAAGTTCGCTGCCTTGATGGTGTCGTACTGACGGTCGTCGGGGCCGGCGCCGTGCGGATCCCCGTTGACGAACGGGCGGACGTACGCGTCCACACGATCCGAGCGCGCGACCAGCAGCCCTGCCATCGCATCAAACTGCGACGGCACGCGTGGTCCGTCAGGCACGCTCACATGTTCGAACCAGCTGCGCACCGCTTCGCCGTCGACTCCGTAGACGAGTAATTCCGGCACGCGCGGGTTCGCGGCGAAAAAATCGAACAGATAGTCGATCTGCGCCTGCGGATTCGCGACGTTGGCGGCTTGAGCGGTCAGGAACATGTGCAGCGGGAGGCTCGCACGCTGCCGGTTCGTGGTGATCAGGTTGGCAATCGGGTTGTTTATATCAGCGGCCTTAGGCGGCCCGAAGACCACGACCGGAATTGGCCAACGCTCGACGCCCTCGCCTGCGCAATACCTGAACGAAGACCCAAGTGCTCCCGTCGCCTGCTCCTGGATCCGGGACGCGTCGCGCGGGTAGTCGGCGGGATTGGTGGACAGCACGCTGCGATAGGCGTCCTTCTGCTCCTTCAGCAACTGCCAGACGTCAGTCTGCGCCCAGATGTCAATGCGCAGGCCGACGCCGCGCAGTTCGAGCCGGGCGGGGCGCGGATCGGCGCTTGCGGCGGCGGCCCCCTCTGCACGAGCCGCCTTGGCCGAACCGCCCGCAGTGGCGACATCTGCACTGGCGGCGACGCCGGAGACCGGCGTCGCCGCGTTCGCCGAGCGCCATCTCAGCGCAAGGAACGACAGCACCGCGACGCAAGCGACCACCACGATTCCCAATAACAGTGTTCCGCTCATGCGTATGACCTCGATTTCCATTCCCGACCGGCATCGCACCGGTCGCTTCCGATTCGCGGCGCCGTGACGGACGCATCGTCACCTTGGCCCACAAGCTCGCCACGCCAGCGCGGCAGTGTAGTCACGCTCATCCGATGATCCCCGGGTCGTTCTTGCCATCCGAGCGTTCGTCCGTGGTCTGGCTCACCACGAGCGGTGGCCAGTGGCGTGGTACCACCGCTTCGCTAGGAAACTCGCCGCCCGAATAGTATTTGAAAGTCGCATTGACCACCTGCCGCGCATGATCGCTAAACTTGCTCGTGTAGATCGCATTGACGTTGGCGGGCACTGTCGACCAGTCGGTACGCCAGTCGGCGAGCGCTGCGAGCGCCGCACGCCAAGCCGGATCGTCGAGCGTCCGAGCCTGGCCGATCGCCACGTCCATCGCGGCCACCGCGCGGATGTTCGCCGAATCGTTGAGGATGCCGGAGTGATAGTTGTTGTCGGTCGCGTCGATACCGGTCAGGCGCTTGCGAATCTCGTTCGGTGTTTCGTCGCGCAGAAAATTGACCCCACCGTCAGGAGTGAACACGTTGGCGGTCTGGTCGTTCTCGTCCGGGTTCTGGTTGTTGAACCACTGCTTGACCACGTTTCCCTTCGCATCCCCGCCGGGGGTGCTGTCAATCTGGGCCTGAACGGAAGCCGGAATGCCCGTGACCACCTGCTGTTCGAAACCCGCCCTCGGGTTGCCGAGCGCGACGTTGACGCCCACCGCGTCCACCGGCACTTTGCCGCTCGGGTTGCCGTCACTGCCGCGCGTTTCGGTGCCGAACAGGTTCGGCGCGTAATGCGGCGTGATTTCCTCGCCGTTGACCCAGCGTTCGTTGCTGCCGTCGCGTGGCGCGCTCGAGGTCAGCTTGCGGTACGGGTGCTGGCTCGCCGCAGCCGCTATGCCGCTGCCCGGATAACGCGGTTCTTCCTTGGTGCGGATCGTGATGGTCTGCGGCGGCAGACCGACCGGCACGATTTTGCCGTCGCGCGTGAGTTTGGTCCACCAGCGCTGGTAGAACGCGAAGCGCGCCTGATCGCGCCGGAACGCGTCCATCGCCGGGACCTCGACCGATTTGCTCCAGGAGCCGGAACCTAGCGCTGTGGTGGTCACCGAATCGGGCAGCCCGTAGGTGCCGATCCCCCTGATATTGTCGAGCGCGACCACCTGGTCGTCGGTGCAGAAGTACATGTGAACCCGGCCGCGATTGTCGCGTTCGGCAAAATCGGCGTCGGCGCCGCCGGGTCCCAGCGGCCGCACGCCCTTCGTCGGTGACCACTTCGGGCCGGTGCGTCCGTGGTGTTTCGGGTTCGACTGGCTGCAGACGAGATCAGCGAGGGGCGGCGTCGTGTGCTTCGCGCGCGTCACGGCCTCGACGATGTTGGCGAGCGTCTTGAGCTTGGCCTGCGAGGTCTGGGATTCGCTGTCGGCCTCCCACACTGCGTACGGGCTGTCGACCATCACAATTGCGTCGGCGGGACGACAGCCTTCCTTGGCAAGAATCGCCTGCGCGAGCATCGTGATGATGGTGCCTTGGCTGTGGCCGATCACCGTGACCGTGTCGTCGCCCGTGCCCTGCCCCTGGTTCGCCGAACGAATCTCGCGGATCAGCGTGGCGAGCCGGTGCGCGGCCAGCACGAAATAAAGCCGCTCCGGACTGGTGCCGATGTAGGTGTAGTTGTCGGCTAGCTTGCCCGCGGCCCACTCCTTCGCACCGACCTTGAACCCCTCGCCGTACATGTCGGGGATGTTGTTGGTTGCGTTGTCGAAGTAGCCGCCTTCCTTCGCGAAGTGCGCGTCAAGCCGGTTGCCTTTCGTGTCCTGGTGCTGGGTACGCAGCTTGACCGGCTGCCCCTGCTTGTTCTTCGCCAGTTCGCCGTCGGCCGCGCGGTAACCCCAGTAGAACGGGATGAACACGCTGTTGGTCATCGTGTCCTCGAGCCGCTTGTACAGATACGTATCGGGATCATTGAGCACCGTCTTGGCCGAATCCGGCAGCTTCGCGCCGCTTTTCGCGGCGTCGGCCTGCGTCTTCTGCGCATCTTTCCATGCCGCGCCGTAGCCGCCCGCTTTCAGGTCCTTGCGGTTCAGGCGCCAGTTCAGGCCCTGGCAAATACCGCTCTCGACCTTCTCGTAGGTCGCGCCCGGATCGTTCACGCCGTGCAGGAAGATCACGATGCCGGGGCGATCCGCGGGCACTTTCACATGACGCGGTTTGTTCTTGTATTTCGGATTGGTGACCGCGCTGCCGCGCGCGATCACATGTTGGGCGGTCGTCATGCCAATGCGTCCTGTCGGGGGCTCAGAGCTCGGGTTTCAGAATGTCGATCTTCGCAATACGCATCACGTCGTCCTGCAGCAGGTCGGTCATGCCGGTAGCGTCCGACGTCCCCTGCACCACGCGTCCGTCGCTCATCGTGATCTTGTATGCCTGGTTGGCCGCATGCATCGGTGTGTCGTCGGTGTGGTCGGGGAAATGCAGTTGATAGCGCTGCTGCGTGCCGCTCTTGCCGAAGCTCGCCGGCGACGACGATTCGGTCGACGGCCCGTTGAACGAATGGCCCGAGGTTTTGACGTTCAGCGCGCCGTTCGAGCCGAGTTCGTGGCCGCCGCCGATCGTGTGGTAGCTGCCGTCGGAGGCGACCAGGTGGATCTTGTCGCCATAGATGTAGACCTCCTTCGTCGCTTGCAGATGCAGGTCCTTCTCGGCCTGCACCAACGCGTCGCCCGCCTGCGCCTGCAACGTCACATCGCCCTGGTTTGCGATCGCAGTGATGCCGTCTGCCACCGCGAACAGTTCCAGTCCCTTGCCCGCATGCGCGGCGAGCCGCTGCCCGCTGGCCAGTTGCAGGTGCTGCTGCGCGACCTGGTCGATGTTCTCTCCCGCGTAGGTAAGGTGCGTTTTGGGCGTGAGGTTCAGCGACCCGGCTTGCGCGCCTATCGCCATCAACGCCTGCGAAGCACCGCCACCGGTGCTGCCGGCCGCGCCTCCGGCAGCGGCCCCAGTGCCCGGCGACCAGTTACGGAACGCCGAGGCCACCGCGTCCTGGCCCGTCGGGTCGAGCGCCTGGCTGCTGCCGTGCTGGCCCGCGTAGTCGCCGAGCGACTTGAACAACTCTGAGCATTCGCCGAGCAGCGTGATCAGCTCGTCGCGATCGAGCTGACCGCCGCTTGCCTGCGTGCGCGCATAGGTGGTGAGCAGGATCCCCTTGGCGGCACGCAGCGCGGCGGCCGCATCCGTGCGCAGTTCCGCTCCCTCGCCACGATCCTGCCCTTGCCCGTTGTCACGAGGCTGCGTCAGATACCCCAAGTTCAATTGACTATAAGCATGTTCGCTCGCCAGCTGGCCGCTGACCTGCCCGGGGGTATCGTCAAACCTGAGCTGGTTGTAGCGCGCCGCTTTGATTTCCTTCGTCTTGATCCCCGTGACATATCGATTGCCAGGCAGTGAACCCGTGTGGCTGAACGCTGCAGGCTTGTTGGGTCCGTTATGCAGTACGCCCGTTACAAACATCTTGTCCGGGTCGCCGTTCAGAAAATCCAGCGAAACCTCCATTCCGACCCGCGGTAATGAAGTGTGGCCAAAGCTCTGGCCCGCCAGGCTCGTGCTGACTCGCACATAGGCGCTATCCCGATCCGTACCGCTGGCCCCAACACCTTGGGCATGTGTATGGTCGTCTGGATCAAGGCCCTGAATCTGCACCTTGATCCGCCCCAATTCGTCGCAATGCACTTCTTCGCCTTCAGGACCAACCACCAGGGCGGTGATCGGATAGACATGCGGAAGATCCACGCGCGGATCGTACGCTGGCGTAAGTGCTATGCCACGTCGCACGCAGGTGAACGTGTTGTCATAGCGCGTCCCAACCGCGTCGGACGAGAGCGCCTGCGTCGACTGCGTGACAGTCGGCAACGAGTCAAAGTGCCAGCGGTTGGCGTCGAATAGCGCTTGCGCCCGCTCGTTCAGATCTTTCGGAAGGTTATTCTCGGCCCGATGATGCAAGCCGGTGACGATAAACTGTCGCTCACTTTCGGGACGCGTATCGACTTCTGGATGTCCTGTCAGCTCGAACCAGCGACCAACCGCGAGATCCCGCACGCCGCTTGCTGCGTCTACGCTAACGGCCCGCAATTCGTGCGCGAGCATTCGCGCCTTGCCAAGCCTGTCGTAGTCGCTCCAGGAGTCTCCTGCATGCGGCACGTCGATAACGCTATCCGACAGAAGTTGCGACAGATCGTTACCCGCCGGGCCCTGATCGACGATATTGGACTCGGACGCCTGCGCCATGGTCCCCGCCTTGTAGTCCCAGCTCGTGCGCTGCACACTGCCTGGCACCAGTTGCTGCGAAGCGGACCACAACGTGACAGAATCGCGCTCTTCGGTCGCGGCATCGCGGTGGTAGCGAATCGTGCCGGCTGCTGATTCCGGCAGTTTCATGGGATCGTCGAACAGCACCAGCGTGTGCACCGGTATATCGCCGCTGTTGTCGGACGGCGCCTGTCCGCGTTTGCCCGCTGCACTGAACCACGCTATGCCGTCACGACGACAGAGTCGCCGGATAAAGTCGGCGTCAGATTCGTGAAACTGGAAAATCAGCTCTCGCACCGGATACTGGCCGCGATTTATGCCAGACAGATCGAAATCAAATGCGCTCGCCAATGCGGGGCTTTTCTTTTGCCATTCCCGAAGCAATATCTCAATGACGTCGGGCACATTCTTTGTGCGGAATATACGGGTATTGACGCGCCTCTCCAGAACAGACAGGGCATCGCGAATAGTGAGCTGATACGTCGCCAGCGATCCGTCGGATTGTCCTGCGCGTGCGTCCGTTACTAATCCACAAATCTGGTGTATCTCTCCGCGATCGGTTACAAGCTGGACAGAAACTGGTAATCCGATGAAGGCTTTGAGCGGCAGGTCGGCACGTGTTGACACACATGTCAGGTGCCCTTCGATACCAGCGCACAAGCCTTCCTTGATGTCGATGCGCTGGATTACCAGCACCTGTTCAAGCGCTTTCTGAGCATGTCCCCACTGCAGGCGAACAGGTCGATTGTTCTGGTCGAGCACACCGGAAGCGAATGCCCGCAACAGATCGGCAGAATTCACAGTTGGTCTCTTGAAGTCTTTTGCTGATCGACCCTAATCGCCGTCCAGCCTTTGATTGATCGTCCACGCCGCCCAGGTTCGTCAGTTAACCGATCGGAGAAACGTAATTCGTCTGATTTTAGCAAAATCCTTATTGCGCGGCCTTTCCGATACAAAATTTAACAGCCCCCTCCAAACGATCGCTTGATTTTCAGCATTTAAACAAATTTAAGGAATCCACTTCGTCAACCGACCATCACGAAATCCAGATTGCAGTCAAAGACCGGCCAATTTATGCCGATTGATTAAATTCAAAACTCTCGTTGGAACCGACAGGGTGGCCGCGAATTTCGCTGCATGGCTTGCGCCGGTCATTCGGCACGCTGTCGGAGTGGGTGGAGGTCTCGGTCGGCGTCGTCGCACAAATCCAAGGGCATAAGCCGTCGGCAATCGCCGAAAAACACTATCGCCGACGTCCCCTTGACCTGCTGCGCATGCGCCTCTGCGGGGTCGCCGCGCAACTATCGATGGCGTTTTCTGTATCAGCAAACGCTCTGGAACATCTCGACGTACGGCGCTTCCGCCTATAGCGAGAAGCGTGCAACGTCGATCTTCCTCGCACCGGCCGGCTGGACACCGCAGGTGTATCAGACGACGCTGATGATGCCTTACGTCGGCGCGTACGCCAATTCAAACGGTACGCCGCAAAGCTGGCTGAATACGTCGCTCGTGACGATTCCGCCCGGCGCGCCGCCGCTGCCTTCACGCTATGTGGCGAGCTGACCTGTCTCGCTGGTCTGTCTCGTTGGCCTATTTCGGTTGCGTGTTGTAGCAGCCGCAATTGCGCATGCAACTGCGTGAAAAACGCCTGAAAAGAGGGGGCAAAATGAACGCCCCCTCTTCTGCTCGACAAACCTCATGACACTCGTTGTTTCGTGCGACTGTAGCCCGTGAGCATGGGCACCATCCGCGCGTACAACTTCGGATTGCCCGCGACGATTTCACCGAGGCGCAGGAAATCAGAACCGCCAGCATAGTCGCCAACGAGGCCACCTGCCTCCGTGATCAGCAGGCTGCCTGCCGCCATGTCCCACGCGCTGGAGCCCTGTTCGAAGAAGGCATCGAGGCGCCCGGCCGCGACGTTGGCGAGATCGAGCGCGCCTGCGCCCGGACGGCGCAGCCCGGCACAAGCCCCGGTCATCTCGGCGAACAGGCGTGTGTAGGCATCGAGGTCGGCTGTATCGCGGAACGGGAAGCCGGTGCCGATCAGGCCGTCGGCGAGACGGTCACGTCCTGCCACACGAATGCGACGGTCGTTCAGGAATGCGCCGCAGCCGCGCGTGGCGGTGAACAGGTCGTTGCGGGTCGGGTCGTAGACCACGGCCTGCGTCACGATACCCTTATGCGCGAGGGCGATCGACACGCAGTAGTACGGAAAGCCGTGGATGAAATTCGTGGTGCCATCGAGCGGATCGATGATCCATTGGTATTCGGACTCGTTGTCCGACTGGCCAGATTCTTCGGCGAGGATCGCGTGATCAGGGTAGGCGGTCGTCAGCGTATCGATGATGGCCGCTTCTGACGCTTTATCGACCTCCGTGACGAAATCGTTGTGCTGTTTCTTGCTGACCTGGAGCAGATCGAGATCGAGCGACGCGCGGGTGATGATCTGGGCTGCGCGGCGTGCGGCGTTGATGGCGATATTGAGCATGGGATGCATGAATCTGAATCCTTTTGCGGACAGGCATGGCGACCGTCCAATGGCAAAGTTGGCTGAAAACAAAGGGGAAACAGCGATAAGTCGAGCTACCTCTATGTCAGAAGCCTGCTCACATTGCGTGCCACCAGCGCACGAACCAGCGCCCAGTCCGCGTACTCGCAGAAGTCAATCATCAGGGTTCCGCACGGCCCCTCGTAGGTCACGAGGCGCTCGGCCAGCATGTCATTGATACCGCGACGCCTGTCGCTCCCGCAGGCCACCCTGCGTGGGTCGGCGCCCATCCCGGTGCCGCTGCAGAAATTGACGATCCAGCGCTCCAGCATGCGCTGTCCGGTGAGAACAAGCAGCGCCTCGATCGCACGGTATTTGTAGTCTATCGACGCCTCCACCGGTACGCGGAATTCGTCCTGAATGGCGAAGGCCGCCCCCGGCCGGTCGAGTTCGAACGTGGCGTTGTCGGGCCACATCGACAGATCGATCCCCAGCGCAGACTCGCTTGCGAAGCGTCGCAATAGCACAATCGAGCCGCGCACCTCGCCCAGACGCGGAATGGTGTCGCCCAGATACCAGCGTACTTCTGCATAGCGCTCGATATATGACTCGAACGTCTCTTCGAAGCTGCGTGTGCAGTCCTGGTCGCCGCATTCGTCCTTGACCGACATCACGATGCATTCGCCAGGACGCAGCACCAGAAAACCCGCGCACGTCGCGATGACATCGTCGAACATCAGGCCAAGCGGAATGCGCGCGTGATTGATGTGAAATACATCGCCCTCATGCCGGCAGCGAATATCGAGTACCCGCACGCCATTCTTCAACTGTTCCGCCAGGGTTGCGCCCTGCGTCTTCGCGAGCGAATCTTCGACGGTATAAGCGCAGCTGTCGTGGCTGCCCGGCAAAGTCAATTGGTTCAACGCGAAATCGTCGGACAGGGTCGACATCCAGCACGCCAGCGCCGGGGCGGCAATATCAGTGTTCATGGGTTGTAATGGGTTAAGTGGCCTGGAAATCACTTTCTTCCGTTGTATATTGTTTGACGGTCATCTTCTTGTCCTCTTGATCGGGCAAGCTGGGCGAAGCTGGCTTCGCATCCCTTCACTCGTTAATACATGCCGAAGAAACAAACGCTTTGGGTTACCGCCGCCGATGTGGCGCGCCGCGCCGGTGTGTCGCGTTCTGCCGTATCGCGCGCCTTCTCGCCGACCGCCAGCATCGCACCCGAAACACGGGAGCGCGTGATGGAGGCTGCCCGCACGCTCGGCTATCAAGTCAATCTGATCGCGCGGGAAATGATCATGCAGCGCAGCAGCATGGTCGGCGTCGTCACCGCGGGTTTCGAAAACCCGTTTCGCGCGAAGCTGCTTTCCCAGATCATCGCGGCGCTCGGGCGCCACAAGCTCACACCGCTCGTGATGAACGCGGAAGATCCCGTGCAAATCAAGCACTCGCTCGAAATGCTGCTGAGCTACCGGATCGCCGGCATCATCATGACCTCCGCCTCTCCCCCGCTCGGCCTTGCTCGCCAGTACCTCGAAGGCGAGATTCCCGTGGTGATGATCAACCGCGCATCGAATCTGCCCGGCGCGGACGTCGTGGTGAGCGATAACATGGCGGGCGCCGCGCTGGCCGCGCAAATGCTGGTCGATGCCGGTGCTACCCGGCTTGCTTTCGTTGGACCGACGAAGACCAGCTACAACGGCAAAGCGCGCGGCACCGGTTTTGCTCGCGCCATCCAGCGCATTGCGAAGCAAAACCCGCAGGTCGCCCACCCGGTCGAGACGCACATGACGGCAGCCGACACCTACGAATGCGGCATAGCGGCCGCGCATGCGCTGCTGAAACAGAAAACGCGGCCCGACGGCGTGTTCTGCTCGTCTGATTTGCTCGCACTGGGTTTTATCGACGCCGCACGGCAACACTTCGCGATACGCGTGCCTGAGGAACTTCAGGTAGTGGGTTTCGATGATATCCCCGCCGCCAGCTATGAAAACTACCAACTCTCCACCATCCAGCAGGACACGCACGGTCTGGCGAATGCCGCGACCGACATGCTGGTCGACCGTATGGACGCGTTCTCCGGCGCCTCCCGTACCTGTGTGGTGCCGATAGCGGGCGTGGTGCGAAAAAGCTGCGCCTGAGCGCCGCTCAAGCTACGCGCCGGCCACTCTGCCCATCGAAAAAATGGAGTTGTGCGGCCGGCAACGTGACGCCGAGCAGCTCGCCCGGCGCGGGTCGCCGGTGATACGGCAGACGCACCACCAGACTCTGCTTGCCCAGCCTGCCGAATGCGAGATTGTCGGCGCCCAACATCTCACACGCGTCGACGGACAGGCGTATCTGCTGATCGGATCCTTCGCCGCCAACCGCAACCATCACGTGCTCGGGGCGAACGCCAAGCACGTACTCGCGGCCGGCCACGATGGCCGCGCCGGAATCGCTCGCGCCGCCAATGGAAATCCGCGGTCCATCGTTGACGTCGAAGTGCAGCCGGTCATCGGACAGGCGGCCGTGCAGCAGATTCATCGCGGGCGCGCCCATAAAGCTGGCTACAAATGTGCTCTGCGGGCGTTCGTAGATTTGCTCCGGAGTCCCGATCTGCTCGATGCTGCCTTGATTCAGCACGACGATGCGTTGCGCGAGCGTCATCGCCTCAACCTGATCGTGCGTGACATAGAGCGTCGTCGTGCCGAGGCGCGTGTGCAGGTTGCGGATCTCCGCACGCATCTGACTACGCAGTTTGGCATCGAGGTTGGACAACGGCTCGTCGAACAGAAAGAGCTCCGGTTCGCGCACGATCGCGCGCCCCATCGCGACCCGCTGGCGTTGTCCGCCCGATAACGCATGCGGCTTGCGCTCAAGCAAGGCGTCGAGCGAAAGCATCTGTGCCGTTGCTGCGACGCGCTCGCGAACCTTCTCCGGCGCCATGCCGCGCATCCGCAGACCGAATGCGATGTTCTGCGCGACCGTCATGTGGGGATACAGTGCGTAGCTTTGAAATACCATCGCGACATTGCGGTCCTGCGGCTCAACCTGATTGACGATGCGCGAGCCGATCTTGATGTCGCCGGACGTGATGCTCTCGAGTCCGGCAGTCATCCTCAAAAGGGTCGATTTGCCGCAACCCGACGGACCCACCAGCACAACAAATTCGCCGTCCGTGACATCGAGATCGATGTCGCGCAAAACCTGCTGCCGACCGTTCCGCGTCTTGCAGACCCCACGGAGTGTGAGTGTAGCCACCCTGTATTCCTTGTCGTATTACCGTCGATTCCGGCCACGGAGCAATGCCGCTGCACATGGCCGCCTCCCCTGCCTCGTAAGCGGCGAGGGGAAGCCCATACAACTGCGGAGCCAAGTACCGCACGCCGCCTTGCAGCGGCGGCGGCCATTGTCAGAACCGGTGCAGGATGCCGACACCCGCGGCGACCTGACTTCCCGTCGACGACGGGGAGCCGTTAAAGCCATCGCCGATCGACGCCGTGGCGTTGATGATGCTCACGCCGTTCGAGCCGATCGTCTTGCCGCTCGCGTGCTGGTACGCTTCACCCAGATACAGGCCCGTACGCGTCGACAGGCTGTAGTACTGCGTCAGCGAGATCTGCTGGTATTGCGCGGCGCTCGAGATACCGTTCGACTGTGTCGCGCGCGTGTAGCTGTAGCCGCCCGCGAAATCCCAGCTCGCCGTCGGCTTCCAGTGCAGTGCTGCACCCGCCGTGTTGAAGATCGCCGTGCTGCGGAACGACGAGCCGACGCCCGGGATGTACTGAACGTTCGAGTACGACACCGACACGTCCCATGCCGGCGAGAACTTATAACCGGCCGTTACCGCGACGCGCTGCTGTCCTTGCGCGGTCTGGTAGCCATTGTTGATGGCCGAGACGCCAGGCTGGCCGCCCGAGTTCGTCGTCGAGGCCGCGCCCCATGCCCCACCGCCAGGCGTCGAATTGTTGACGCGCTGGAAACCGGCCGCAATACCGAACGGGCCGTTCAGATACTGGATCGCCGCGCTCCAGGTCGAACCGGCATTGGTGCTGCCCGCTACGCCGCCGAGCGCATACGAACCGCTCACCGTAAAGCCGTAGAACTTCGGCGACGTATAGACGAGCGAATTGTTCGCGCGGATCGTCGTGTCGAGCGAATCGATGTCACCTGGGTGTGCGCCGAAGAAACCCGTCAGATAGGTCGTCGGGCTGTACGGCGAGAGCAGCGAGTAGTACGACGTGTATTGGCGACCCGCCGTGAGCGTACCGTAGGCCGGATTCGTCAAGCCCACCCATTCCTGGCGCGTAAACATCCCGCCCGTGAATTGCGACTGACCGTTTGCACTGTTCACGCCGGCTTCGAGCTGGAAGATCGCCTTCGTACCGCCGCCGAGATCTTCGCCGCCCTTCAGGCCGAACCGGCTGCCGGCCCACGCGCCGTTCGACATCGTGACTGCCGAGTGGCCACCCGTCGTCGAACCACGCGACGTACTGCTGCTCTGATAGACGATGCCGTTATCGATTACCCCGTAGAGCGTGACGCTGCTCTGAGCCTGGGCCGTCGTGGTTGCTGCAAGGCCTGCAGCCGCCATCGCGACCACCAAGTGCTTCTTCATTTGAATGGATCTCCAGTGTGGTAGTTAGACGGGCGCCCAGGCACCCGGCACATTGACAATGTCACCTGACGCAGACGCCATCGAACAGCGCGTGCCGCCTGCTTTATTCGATCTACTTCAGCCCGCCGGAAAAACCGCGCAACAGGTAACGCTGCACGTATCCCGCGACTGCCAGGGTCGGCAACGAGGCGATCATCCCGACGCTCATCAGGTCGCCCCAATCGATCCCGTTTTCCGTGACATAGCCCGCCACCGCGAGCGGCAGCGTGAAGCGGCTCGGCGTGGAGAGAAACAGCAGTGCAAGCAGAAATTCATTCCAGGCGGTAATCAGCACGAAAATCGCAGTGGCGACGAGCCCAGGCGCGCACAGCGGCAGCACGATATGCACGAGCCGCCGGGTGAGGCCGGCGCCATCGAGGCAGGCCGCCTCTTCATACTCGAAGGGCACTTCGCGCACGAACGAAAGCAGCATCCAGATCGACAGCGGCAGCGTGTACACCTGGTAGGCGAGCATCAGTCCGAGTTCGGAATCGAGCAGATGCAGATTTTTCGCGAGCGTGAACAGCGGCACTGCCACCGTGATCGGCGGCATCAGCTTGACCGCGAGCACCAGCATCAGGAACAGCAGATCGAGGCGGCCCGGAAACCGCAGGCGCACGAGTGCATAGGCGGCCGGAAACGCGAGCGTCAGCGAAAGCAGCGTGGTGCCGCAACTGACGAGCAGCGAATTCAGCAACTGGCGGCCGATGCCGCTCGCCCATACCGACTCGAAGTGCTGCAAGGTCGGCACCTGCGGCCATAGTGCGAGTGGATGATCGAGACGCTCGAGGGTCGGCGTGAACGCGGCGCCGAGCATCCAGATGCAGGGCAACAGCAACAGAATCAGTGCGGCGGCCCGCAGCAGCCAAAGCACCGCATGCTGGCCCGTCAGACGAAAAGCAGGGGATGACGTAGCGGCGTTCATCGTGTGCCCGCCTTGCGGATCGACAACCATACGTTCGCCGAGACCAGCACAGCCGATACCAGCAACATCATCACCGAAGCCGCGCTGGCCGGCCCCATATTGAAGAAGCGGAAGCCTGTGTCATAGATGTAGGTCGATAGCGTCTGGGTCGCGTTCCCAGGACCGCCGCCTGTTAGTGCATAGACCTTGTCGAACAGCTTGAAGGTGTCGATCGAGCGCAGCAGCATCGCCAGCACGATCTGCGGAACGATAAGCGGCAGCGTGATGTGGCGCAGGCATTGCCACTCGCTCGCACCATCGGTACGGGCAGCTTCATATAGCTCGGGGGCAATTGACTGCAAGCCGGCGAGAATGATCAGGAATGCCATCGGTGTCCATTGCCAGACATCCACCAGAATGAGCGACCAGATCGCCAGATTCGGATCGGATAGCCATTGCACGCCCGGCAAACCGAACACCGCGAGCAAGGCGTTCAGAAACCCGCTGTAATTCAACCAATTGCGCCAGATTGCCGAACACACTAGTGTCGACAGCATCATCGGCAGAATCAGGAGCGGTATGACGAAGCGGCGGCCACGAAACGCACGAAAAAACAGCAGCGCCAACGCGCCGCCCAGCACAACCTCGCTAACCGATGCCACGACCGTGAATTGCAGCGTATTGAAGAAACTCGCCGAAAATTCACTGTCTGCGAGCACCGCACGATAATTTGCCAACCCGGTAAATGCACGCTGCCCCGACGCATAGTCGACGTTGAAGAACGAATCGACCAGCACTCGAAGGATCGGGTACAGCGCCAGTACGCCGAGTACCAGCACAGACGGCCCGACCAGCAAGACCAGCGGCAGAAAACGACGCACGGCGCTCATGGGATGGTTCAATGTCGCGTCGTTATTTGGCTACCGCGGCCATCGCCGGCGTGATCTTCTGGGCGGCTTGATGCAGTGCTGCGTCAGGCGCGAGCTGCCCTGTCAGCACAAGTTGCAAAGCGTCCCCCAGAATGCTCTCGATCTGCTGCCAGTCCTTCACACGCGGGCGGGCACGGCCTGCCTCGAGCGCCTTGAGCTGATCCGGATACCAGCGGAATTGCTGCACGAGTGCCGGGGCCTCGAACACACTCTTACGGGTCGGCGGAATGCCCATCGCGGCGAGGCGCGTCTGCGTGTCGCGCGCGGTCAGATAGGTGAGGAATTCCTGCGCCAGCGGCGCATGCGGCGCGTCTTTCGGAATGGCCATCTGCCAGATGCCTAACATCGGCGACGGTCCTTTGACTTGTCCGGGCGGCGCCTGCAGCGCAACCTCGCCGACCACGCGCGACTGTTTCGGGTCGTCGAGCGCCGGGATCCATGCCGGCCACACCTCGAGTGCCTGTACCGCGGCACCCTTTTGCAAGGCGTCGCGCACTTCGGCTGCGCCGTAGACCGCGACGTCCTTCGGCGCATAGGCTTTCAGCGCGACGAACATCTTCAATGCCGCCAGCGCTTGCGGCGAATCGATCGTCACCTTGCCGCCCTGGTCGATCACGTCACCGCCGTACGCCCACAGAATCGGCAGGAAACCCGTCACGACGGGGTTGCCCTTGGTGCCGCGAAACACTACGCCGGACACGTTCGCATCGGCACCGCCGGCGACCTGGGCGATCTTCAGCACCTCGTCCCAGGTGCGCGGCGGCTGCAGTTTGTATTTCGCGAGCAGGTCGCGGCGGTAGGCGAACATTTCGACGTTGCCAACCACCGGCAACGCGTACAAACCACCCGACTGCGCGCGGCCGAGCGCGACGGTCGACGCGACCATGTCCGCATCGGCCAGCGTAGCGGGCAGCGGCTTGAGCCAGCCGTTCGCGATGAATTCGGGCGACCAGGTGTCGTCCATCATGACGAGGTCGTATGCGCCGGTCCCTTCGCGCATCGACAACTTCAGCTTCTGATAGAGGTTTGCATTCGGCAGCTTCAGCAACTCGATATCGGCACCGGGATGCAGCTTCGTGAAACCGGCGACGGCCTCCGCCAACCCGCGACCATAGATGTCGTCGCGGCCGGCGATCACGAGATCGGCTGCGCTGACGCTCAACGTCACGACTGATAGGGCGACGGCGACGGATACGGCGCGCAGGCTGCTGAACAGTTTCATGCGATCTCTCATTGGATTGACGGATTCGGCACGGCGCGATTGCACACGTGTGCAAAGCGACCTACAAATGCCACTTAAGGCACGAGCGCCATTCTCGCCGCGGATCATTAAAGATTTGTGGCAGGCAAACGGAAAGGTATGACTGTCCAAATAGTTCGGCACCCCACAGACCGCCCACGTCTTGTGCAAGCATGATCGCTTCACGGTGCCGGAAGAGCGCCCAAAAAAAGACCACGAGACAGGGCTGCCAGGCCAAACGCCCCCCGCTGCCCAACCGCCCAGGGGGGCGCCCATGAACACTGCAAAGTTAATCTGGGTAGTAGGTTTGGCGATCTCGATTGAAACGTCGCACGCTCAGGAAATATTCCTGGAAGGCGGGACGCTCGGGGTCGGCGTTGGCGCGGCGCTGAACGTCACGTCCTGGTTCGGCATGCACGCGGACTTTAACGCGATCAACCTCTCGCATGACTTTACGGTGGGCGGAAATCGCTACGACGACGGCGTGCGTCTTCACCAGGGAGGGCTCTACGGCGATCTGTTCCCGTGGTCGAACAGCGGCTTTCGCGTCACCGCCGGCCTTCGTTTCACGGACGACGAGGTCAGCGGCAATTCCGTTCCCACGAACGGCACCTACACATTCAAAGGCAGGACCACACCGGCCTTTCCGGGCGAGTATGCAACCGCCACCGTCAAGTACCCTACCGTGATGCCTTATCTGGGTGTGGGTTACGGCTTGCACCCCACAGCCAGAGGATTTGGCCTGGTGGTCGATCTCGGCGTCGCTTATGGCATACCGCGCTCGTCCTATACGTTGTCACCGGCTCTGGCTCAGGCTGCGGGTCCCGCCATGAGCCAGGAGATCATCGCGACCGGCTTGCAGCAACTGCGGGACAAGGCCTCGCCCTATCGATGGTATCCGACGCTGCAAATTGGCGTTTCGTACCACTTCTGATCAGAAGGCGAGGAGTTCGAAAGGCATAAGACGGAATCTGAACTATATCGCCGCGGTCTTTCGCCTGGGCGCGAAACATTCTCACAGCGAAAATCACAATGCCCCACGCAACCAGGGGCCCCCTCTTACATCGCGTCTCTTCGATTCGGAACAGATACAACGGACTCCGAACATTGATATTTATTGAGACACAAAGACGTGCAATGATCGCCGCCGATTCTGTGAATCACGCTGCAACGCTGCGTGAGCAGACGCTTTGGCAACGCCGCAGATCCCTGCGCTTTCATTCCGTCAACATGACCAATTTTCTGTTCGACCTCGTCTCGAACCTTGTCCTGCTCGCTATCGTGCTGAGCGTATGTCATCTGTGCAACCGGCTCGTACCCGGTGCCGCGCTCAATGGTGCACACGTTTTCGTCGCACTGATTTCGGCCGCCTTGCTGCTCGATGCCGCACTAACCTTTCTCGTGTTCGCCGATGCGCAGAGCCGCTATGGCACATTCAGCACACCGGCCGCGTTCGTCGAACGCGCCAGCGCGTATGTGCTTTCAGCCGTTGCCGCATTGGCGTCGCGCTACGTGGCACGTCGCGCGCGTGCCGCCAAAACTAACCACAACACGCTGGCCATTCGCACATCCCCGTATTCCGAATCTCATCTGCCGATGTAAGCCCACGCGGTCCGTTTTCTTCCATTACGCAATCCGCATCATCAACAGGAACGGACCTTGCGGTTGCGCGCGCCGTCGCGTATAACTTTCGAAGATCGAGATTTACCGTTTGCGCCCGTCACCGGGCATTTGCCGCTGTATTGCACTACCGCCGTTCAATCAGTCAAAGGCAACTCAACCAGCGAGGAACATCTTGGATCTCGAAACCGTACGCGTATTCATCATGACCCGAGGCATCGACCTCGGCACCAAGGTACTCGGCGCAATTGTCTTGTGGATCGTCGGCCGGTGGGTCATCGGCATCATCACCGGCTTGCTTCGCAAACTGTTATCGAAAAACGGCCGCGTCGATCCAACACTCGCTCACTACCTCGGTTCGATTCTCGGCGCACTGCTGAACCTGCTGCTGATCCTTGCGATCCTGCAGGTGTTCGGCGTCCAGACTACCTCGTTCGCCGCGTTGCTCGCCGGCCTCGGTCTTGCAATCGGCACGGCGTGGGGCGGCTTGCTCGCTCACTTCGCGGCTGGCATCTTCATGCAGGTGCTGCGGCCGTTCAAGGTGGGAGATTTCGTCATGGCAGGCGGCGTGACGGGCACGGTCTCGGAACTGGGCCTGTTCGGCACGACCATCGTGACGCCCGACAATGTGGTAACCATTGTGGGCAACAACAAGATCTTTTCGGACACAATCTCGAACTACAGCGCATTGCCGGTACGGCGCGTCGAGCTGACCGCGAAGATTGCGAACGGCGTCGATCCTACGGATGCAATGGTCCGGTTGAAGGCGGCTGTTACGCAGATCCCCAACGTGGCCGAGAGTCCCGCACCGGATATCGAAGTGCTGAGCTTCACGCCGGAAGGACCGTTGCTCTGCGTGCGGCCCTACACGCACACCGACCATTACTGGCAGGTGTATTTCGACACCAACCGCGCGATCATCCAGACCTTCAAAGATGCAGGCTATCCGACACCGGAAACACCGATCGCACCGCGCATCGTCAGTTGAGCATGATTGGGGCTTAGTAGGTCTCTAGATCCAGGCCGACGTCCACTAAGGTGAAGCGTTCTTCGCTGTCTCAGCGCTTCAACCGATCAGACGCTAGAGCTCAAAACGAAAACGGCGTCGCGAGATTCGCGACGCCGTTTGTTCGTTCAGCTTCCTACTAGGTGAAGCGTTAGTGGCTACCCGGCTTGGCCGCGGCGTTCTTACGTGTCATCTTCCATACCGCGCCGAGCACAACCGGCACCACGGCTGCGCCGATACCCACCAGCACGATCAGGTTCAAATACTGCCGGATGAACGGAATGTTGCCGAAGAAGTAACCGAGGAACACCAGCAGCAACACCCAGAGCAGCGCACCCAGGACATTGAAAAGCTGGAACCGGCTAACCGTCATCTCCGACGCACCCGCCACGAATGGGGCGAAAGTCCGCACCACCGGAATGAAACGCGCCAGCACGATGGTCTTGCCGCCATGCTTCTCGTAGAAGTTATGGGTCTTCTGCAGCGCGCTGCGGTCGAGGAAGCGTTCAAGGAAAGGGATGTGCGAATTGAACACCCGAGGCCCAATAGACCGCCCGACCATATAGTTAACCGTGTTACCGACGACCGCAGCGACGAGCAGCAGCACAATCAGCAAACCGAGGTTCATTTCGCCGGTGGCGCAAAAGGCGCCGCCAATGAACAACAGTGAATCGCCCGGCAGAAACGGCAGGACGACCAGCCCGGTTTCGCAGAACACGATCAGAAACAGCACCGCGTAGACCCAGGCGCCGTACTCGTGAATAAAGACTCCCAGGAACTTGTCGATGTGCAAGACAAGGTTGGCGAACTGTAGCAGCGTGTCCAAAAAGCGTCCTTTATTAAGCGAATGTGAGCGTGGCGGGAGCGGCCGCGTCGGCAGCCTTGCGGGCGATGAGCGGCGAGCACATGCTCGCCGCCGGAAATTGACCGCGTCATGATACCGAAAGTGCCCGGCCGCGATTAAAAAACTGCCGCGCGCGGACAATTTCGGCGCCTTGCGGCGATTCGGTGATTCTGCGGTCCCCGGCTGCAAGACCGCGGCGATCCATACCTTCGGCCCGCATCCAGCCTGTTCGCGCCGAATCGCTATAATTTCGCCATGTCAGAATTCTCCGAAACGCCTGCCGGCATCGCCGACGCGGCCGCAGTTTCCGCCGCCGCGCCCGTCCCACGCCCGTTGCGGGCGATCCAGCCCCTGCCCGATCAGTTGATCAGCCAGATTGCCGCCGGCGAAGTGGTCGAGCGGCCGGCCTCGGTGGTCAAGGAATTGCTGGAAAATGCGCTCGACGCCGGCGCGCAGACGCTGCGCATCCTGCTCGACGAAGGCGGCGTCAAACGCATCGCGATCACCGACGACGGCTGCGGCATCCCCGAAAACGAACTTGCGCTCGCGCTGATGCGTCACGCGACCAGCAAGATCCGCTCGCTCGCCGAGCTGGAAGCGGTCGCCACGCTGGGGTTTCGCGGTGAAGCGCTGGCGTCGATTGCATCCGTCGCGCAGATGGCGATCACGAGCCGCACGGCCGACGCGCCGCACGCCGTGCGCGTCGACGCGCAGACAGGAGTGCTGAGCCCCGCTGCGGGCACCCAGGGCACCACGATCGAAGTCCGCGAGCTGTACTTCAACACGCCCGCGCGCCGCAAATTCCTCAAAAGCGAGCAAACCGAACTCGGCCATTGCCTCGAACAGATTCGTCGCGCTGCGCTGGCGCGGCCGGATGTGGCGATTTCGGTCCTGCATAACGGTAAGGCGGTCGAACACTGGAACGCCAGCGAACCGCCCGTTCGGGTCGCCAAGATCCTCGGCGAAACCTTTGCGACGGCTCATTTGCCGCTCGACGAATCCGCTGGACCGCTCGCCGTCTACGGCTGCGCCGGCCTGCCGACCGCGAGCCGCGGACGCGCCGATCAGCAGTATTTCTTCGTCAATGGCCGGTTCGTGCGCGACAAGCTGCTCACGCACGCCGTGCGCGCCGCCTACGAAGACGTGCTGCACGGCGACCGCTATCCGTCCTACGTACTGTTTCTCGATCTGCCGCCAGAAGCGGTCGACGTGAACGTGCATCCGTCGAAGATCGAAGTGCGGTTTCGCGATTCCCGCTCGATTCACCAGTTCGTATTCCACGCCGTGCAGCGTGCGTTGGCGCGGCACGCGGGCGCGTCGCCGGAAACGACCGCCGGTGGGCATGCAGCGCATCTGGAAGCGTCTCCGGGTGGACCGGCTTCGTTCGGCGCTACGCCGCTCGGCGGCGCGGGCGTTGGAAGCGGCGGTGGCTTTGGCCCCAGTGCAGGCGTAGGCGGCTTCGGCGGCGGCTTTGGTAGCGGATCCGGATCCTCGCAGCCGGGCAATACCTGGATGCGTCAGGCGCGCATGACACAAGGCACGCTGCCGGTTGCCCAGCCGTTGGCCTTCTACGACGCCCTCTTCGGCCGTAGAGACACGAACACCGGCACAGCGGAAGGCGCGACGCTCTTCGAAGCGCGCGACTCGGCTACGGACGCGCCGTCCCCGTACAACGCCTCAACGCCGTACGCATCACCTGCGTTCAATGCCTCGGACGAGCAGCCGCTCGGCTTCGCACTCGGCCAGATTCACGGCATCTATGTGCTCGCACAGAACGCACATGGACTCGTGATTGTCGATATGCACGCCGCGCACGAGCGCATCCTGTACGAGCAGTTCAAGAACGCGCTGGCCGATCGCACGATTGCCGTGCAGCCGCTGCTGATCCCGCAGACCATGCAGGCCGATCCGATCGAAATCGGCACGGTCGAAGAAGAGCGCGACACGCTGGACGCGCTCGGTTTCGACCTCGCCGTGCTATCGCCGACCACGCTCGCGATCCGTGCCGTGCCTGCCTTGCTGAAAGACGCCGATCTGCAGGCGCTGGCCCGTGCGGTCCTCACGGACCTGCACGCGTTCGGTGGTTCACGCGTATTGACCGAGCGTCAGCACGAACTGCTCGGCACGCTCGCCTGCCATCACGCGGTGCGCGCGAACCGGCGTCTGACGCTCGACGAAATGAACGCCCTGCTGCGCCAGATGGAGGCGACCGAGCGCGCCGACCAATGCAACCACGGGCGTCCGACGTGGTATCAGTTGACGCTGTCCGATCTCGATCGGCTGTTCATGCGTGGGCAATGACGGTGCGCCTGATTACGCGAATTCGGCGCGCGCCGTCTTGCCCATGACCTCGAGCACCTCACGCACACCTACGCCGATCCCTTGCCTGCTCGGCCCGACAGCATCCGGCAAAACCGCTGCCGCGCTGGCGCTGGCCGCGCGGCGCCCGGTAGAAATCATCAGTGTCGATTCGGCGCTGGTGTACCGCGAGATGGATATCGGCACCGCCAAGCCGACAGCGGAAGAACGCGCGGTGGCGCCGCATCATCTGATCGACATCGTCGATCCGACGGACGCATATTCGGCGGCGGAATTTCGCAGTGACGCGTTGCGCCTGATCGGCGAGATCAGTGCGCGTGGCCGGCTGCCCTTGCTGGTCGGCGGGACGATGCTGTACTACAAGGCGCTCACGCAAGGGCTAAACGACCTGCCCGGCGCCGATGCCGACGTGCGCGCGACACTCGATGCCGATGCCGCACGCGAAGGCTGGCCCGCAATGCATGCGCGGCTTGCCACTGTCGACCCCGTTACGGCCGCGCGTCTGGCGCCGAACGATTCGCAGCGAATTCAACGCGCGCTCGAAGTTTTCATGCTGACGGGGCAAGCGATGTCCGCTTTGCTGGCCGCGCCCGCTCGAACGGACGACGCCGCTTTGGCCTGGCGCTTTGTGCCCATTGCGCTCGAGCCTTCCGAACGGAGCTGGCTGCATGCGCGCATCGAAAAGCGCTTTGACGCCATGCTGGCCGACGGCTTTATCGACGAAGTGGTGAAATTGCGCGAACGTGGCGATCTGTTGCCCGAGATGCCGTCCATGCGCTGCGTGGGATATCGGCAGGCCTGGGAATATCTCGACGGAGCGGTCGATTACTCGACCATGCGGGATAAGGGGGTGTTTGCTACCCGGCAATTGTGCAAACGGCAGCTCACGTGGCTGCGCAGCATGACAGAGCGGGTTGTTGTTGATTGCTGCGACCCCAATGCTACCGGGCAGGTCGTGAGCTTGATTGAAGAGCTAATTTGAGGTTTTACCCGCGCGACGCGTTCTTTCTGTACGCCGCGCAGGCAAACAAACCTTGAGTCAAGCAGGGGCTGGTTAGATGACTACCGTCTGAGCTTCGCCAGCCGCGCTTTCGCGAATCACGCCGATTTTCCACACCTGCTCGCCAGCCGCCGACAAAGACGCGATCGCAGCGTCAGCATCCGCGGCGGCAACCACCACCGCCATGCCGATCCCGCAGTTGAACACGCGGTGCATTTCCGCATCCGCCACGCCGCCGTGCTTTTGCAGCCACGAGAACAGCGGCGGCATCGGCCAGCTACCCTGATCCAGCTCAGCCGTCAGACCTTCGCGCAAAACGCGCGGAATGTTTTCGACCAGCCCGCCGCCGGTAATGTGCGCCATACCCTTCACGGCGATCTGCTGCATCAAGGCCAGCAAAGGCTTCACATAAATATGCGTAGGCGCCATCAACGCATCGGCTAGCGAGCGGCCATCGAAATCCGCGTTCAAATCCGGCTGCGCGCGCTCGATGATCTTGCGAACCAGCGAAAACCCATTCGAATGGATACCGCTGGAAGCGAGGCCCAGCACCACATCGCCCGGGGCGATCGTGCTGCCGTCGATAATCTTGCTCTTTTCCACCGCACCGACCGCAAAACCGGCCAGATCGTATTCACCGTCCGGATACATGCCCGGCATTTCAGCCGTCTCACCGCCGATCAGCGCGCAACCCGACAGTTCGCAGCCATGCGCGATGCCCTTCACGACCGTCGCCGCGGTACCGACGTCCAGCTTGCCGCAAGCGAAATAGTCGAGGAAGAACAGCGGTTCGGCACCCTGAACCAGAATGTCGTTCACGCTCATCGCCACCAGATCCTGGCCGACGGTGTCATGTTTGTTCAGCTGGAACGCTAGGCGCAGCTTGGTGCCGACACCGTCGGTGCCCGAAACCAGCACCGGTTCCTTGTATTTCTTCGGCACTTCAAACAGCGCGCCAAACCCGCCGATGCCGCCCAGTACGCCGTCGCGCATCGTCTTTTTGGCAAAGGGCTTGATCGCGTCGACAAGGGCGTCGCCCGCGTCGATGTCCACGCCGGCGTCGCGATACGACAAACCTTGAGCGTCAGAGGCGGATTTCGGTTGATTCATGGGGAAGAGCAAGAAGGTCGGTAAAATGCGATTTTACCCGATGCCGACCAGAGTTGGCGCTTCAGCGCTTACTCTGGTCCCATACAGAGTTGCCGGCCGCCTGGCTGGAATTTGAATCATCCTGAATCTTCCGGTCGGGACGACACCTGGGAAACAACTTTGCAACAGAACCCCTCGATTCTGACGCCTGTGCAGCGCCGCGCCTTCATCTGGCTGGCGATCGCGCTGGTCGTCGGCATTCTGCTCTGGCTACTGAGCCCGGTGCTCACGCCGTTCCTGCTGGGCGCCATTCTCGCGTACATTCTGCAACCGGGCGTCGCGTGGATGGTGCGCCGGCGTGTGCCGCGCGGACTCGCCGCCTTGCTGATGATGCTGCTGTTCTCGTTGCTGATGACGCTGCTCGTACTGCTGGTGCTGGCCGTCATCCAGAAAGAAGGGCCGCAGTTGAAGCAGCAGGTGCCCGTGCTGTTCGCTCACGTGAGCGCCTGGCTGCAACCCAAGCTTGCGCTGCTGGGCCTCGCCGACTCGCTCGATTTCGCCAGCATCCGCGATCTCGTGATGGGCCAGCTCGAAGGCAGCGCGCAGCAGGTCGCGCTCTACGTATGGACCTCCGTTCGCACCAGCGGCAACGTGATGATGACGGTGGTCGGCAACCTCGTGATGGTGCCGCTCGTGCTGTTTTATCTGCTGTACGACTGGAACCGCATGCTCGCCCGCATGCAGAGCACGGTGCCGCGCCGCTGGCTCGACAAGACGCTGCAACTCGCGCGCGACATGGACCAGATGCTGTCGCAATACCTGCGCGGCCAGTTGCTCGTGATGGGCGTGCTCGCGGTCTATTATGCGATTGCGCTGACCATCGCCGGCTTCGAGATCGCGCTGCCCGTGGGTATTTTCACGGGCCTCGCTGTGTTCATCCCGTACATCGGTTTTGCAACCGGTCTCGCGCTGGCGCTCCTCGCGGCACTGCTACAGTTCGGCGACTGGTACGGCTTCGGCGCGGTCGCGCTGATTTACGGCGTCGGCCAGATCGTGGAGAGCTTTTATCTCACGCCGCGCCTCGTCGGCGAACGGATCGGCCTGCACCCGCTCGCGGTCATCTTCGCGTTGCTCGCATTCGGTCAACTATTCGGCTTTTTCGGCGTGTTGCTGGCGTTGCCAGTCAGCGCCATTCTGTCGGTAGCCATGCGCGAGTTGCGTCAAAGCTATCTGACGAGCACGCTTTACAACAACTGAGTCACTGACTGCTCATTGACTATTCATGGACGTTTTAGGGCCTGCGATCAGGGCCATTTGCGGCCTAAGCCTCATTTTCGGCATTAACCTACTGTGCTTCGTCAACTGACGCTCGATCTCGGCACCCCGCCGCCATCGACATTCGACAATTTCTTCGCCGGCGCCAACGCCGAGCTGGTCACGCGGCTGCGCGAGCTCGACAACGCGCTCGCGGCCGGGCCAGTGGCCGATCGCACCTTCTATGTCTGGGGCGAAGCCGGCAGCGGCCGCACGCATCTGCTGCAGGCGCTGGTCCACGAAGCGCCGCCGGGTCATGCACGTTTTGCCGGTCCGCAGAGCAGCCTCGCCGCTTTCACGTTCGACCCGCGCGTCGCGCTGTATGCGATCGACGATTGCGACGGCCTGTCTGCTGCACAGCAGATTGCCGTGTTCAACCTGTTCAACGAAGTGCGCGCGCATCCTACCAGCGCGCTCGTCGCCGCGGGCAATGCGGCACCGATCGGCATGACGGTGCGTGAGGATCTGCGCACCCGTCTCGGCTGGGGCCTCGTGTTTCATCTCGCACCGCTGCCGGACGAAGGCAAGGCCGCAGTGCTCAAACACGCGGCGCGCGAACGCGGCATCATGCTCGCGGACGACGTCCCCGCCTACCTGCTCACGCATTTTCGCCGCGATATGCCGAGCCTGATGGCCTTGCTCGACGCGCTCGACCGCTTCTCGCTCGAACAGAAACGCGCGGTCACGCTGCCGCTCCTGCGCACCATGCTGGCCTCGCCCGACGCCGACGATCGGCGAGCCGCGCCGCCTTCATCCGCCTCATCCGCGTCCCCCGCCGCCGCTTCAAGTAAAATAGGCCCCCATGGCTAACCTCGCACTCTTCGACCTCGACCACACCCTGATTCCCACCGACAGCGACCACGAATGGGGCCGCTTCATGGTGAAACAAGGCATGGTCGACGCCGAAAACTTCGCTCGTGAAAACGACCGCTTTTTCGCCGACTACAAGGCCGGCAAGCTCGACATTCACGCTTATCTGATCGCCATGCTCACGCCGCTCTCAAAGTACACGCGCGCGCAGCTGGCCGAACTTCACGCGCAGTACATGCATGAAGTGATCACGCCGGCCATCTTCCCGGTCGCGCTGGAGCTGGTCCGCGAGCACCGCGAAGCCGGCGACCTCTGCTGCGTGGTCACGGCGACCAACGAATTCATCACCCGTCCGATCGCGCAAGCGTTCGGTGTCGACGCGCTGATTGCCTGCGAAGCGGAAACCGTCGACGGCCAGCCGCATTCGCCGTACACCGGCCGCCCCACCGGCACGCCGAGCTACAAGGAAGGCAAGATCGTCCGTACCGAGGCGTGGCTGGCATCGCTTGGCAAGACCTGGAGCGACTTCGAGCACAGCTATTTCTATAGCGACTCGCACAACGACATCCCCCTGCTCGAAAAGGTCACCGATCCGATCGCGACCAATCCCGACGACACATTGCGCGCCCATGCGCAGGCCAAAGGCTGGCGCATCCTCGAACTCTTTCAACCCTCGTGATCAAAAAACTTATCCGCAAGCTATTCGGCCAGGACCCGGCGCCCGCTGACGACACCCCGCCCGCCGAAGCAGACGAAGCCGGCGACGCGCCGGCACGCGCGTCCAGCGCCACCAAAGCGCGCCGCAAACCGGCGCGCCCGGCCGCCAAAACCGTGCGGGACCCCGACGTGCCGGTCATCATTCCGCACGACGTGCATGGCATCGATCAGTCGCTGATCTCGAGGAACGCGATTCGCGTCACCGAGGGTCTGCAGGAAGCGGGGCATCGCGCGTTTATCGTCGGCGGTGCGGTGCGCGATCTGCTGCTCGGCATCAAACCGAAAGACTTCGACGTCGCGACCGATGCCACGCCCGAGCAGGTGCAGAAGCTGTTCCGCCGCGCGCGCATCATCGGCCGGCGGTTTCAGATCGTGCACGTGCAGTTCGGCCAGGAAATCATCGAGACCTCGACGTTCCGTGCACTGGTCGATCCGCCCGCAGCCGACGCGGCGCCGCCGCGCCGCCTGAAGCGCGACGAGCTCGACCGCCGCACGCACGCGGTGGACGCCAGCGGCCGCGTGCTGCGCGACAACGTCTGGGGCGAGCAGCACGAAGACGCCACGCGCCGCGACTTCACGATCAACGCGATGTACTACGATCCGGCCACGCAAACCGTGCTGGACTATCACAACGGCATGGCCGACATGCGCGCGCGTCTGTTGCGCATGATCGGCGACCCGGCCACGCGTTATCGCGAGGATCCGGTGCGCATGCTGCGTGTGGTGCGTTTCGCCGCCAAGCTCGAGTTCGAGATCGAAGACACGACCCGCGCGCCGATCGCCAAAATGGCCGATCTGATCAACAACGTGCCGGCCGCGCGTCTGTTCGACGAGATGCTCAAGCTGATGCTGTCGGGCCACGCGCTCGCCTGTTTGAAGCGTCTGCGCCAGGAAGGCCTGCATCACGGTCTGCTGCCGCTGCTCGACGTGGTGCTGGAGCAGCCGATCGGCGAGAAATTCATCACGCTCGCGCTGACCAATACGGACGCCCGCGTACGCGCCGGCAAGCCGGTTTCGCCGGGCTTCCTGTTCGCCACGCTGCTGTGGCACGACGTACAGACGCGCTGGCAGCAATTTGAAGCGAACGGTGAGTATCCGGTGCCGGCCCTGCACCGCGCGATGGACGAAGTCCTCGACATGCAAACCGAGAAACTCGCGATCCACAAGCGCTTTTCGTCGGATATGCGCGAGATCTGGGGTCTGCAGCTGCGCCTCGAGAAACGCTCCGGAAGAAGCGCGCTGAAGCTGCTGGAACACCAAAGATTTAGAGCGGGGTATGATTTCCTCCTGTTGCGCTGCGAATCGGGCGAACTCGAAGAGTCGGTCGGAGCGTGGTGGACGGAGTTCATCGAAGGAGACGTCGCTGCGCGTGAGACATTGCTCACGCAAGGCGGGAAGGACCGAAGCCCCAGAAAACGACGGCGGCGCAGCAGTGGCGCGAGGAGCCGCAAACCGGGCGACGGAATGGAGGGCGGCACGCAAGCCGAACGCACAGCCAGCGATGCGGGTCATGACGGCCCGCACGAAGACTGACACAGCGTTGGCTATTGCCGTCGAACGATAGTTGCAGGAAGTTATGCCATGACGGTTGCCTATCTCGGCCTCGGCGCGAATCTCGGGGACGCGCGCCAGACCCTGAAAGACGCGGTGGTGTGCCTGGCACAACAGCACACCATCTCCGTGCTCGCCAAGTCGAGCCTGTATCGCACTGCCCCGATCGACGCGGGCGGTGACGACTATTTCAACTGTGTCGTGAAGGTCGACACGACGCTCCCCGTGCGGCATCTGCTAGCGCTATGCCACAAAATCGAGCATCAGTTCGGCCGTGAACGGCCGTTTCGCAACGCCCCACGCACGCTCGATCTGGACATCCTGCTATACGGCGATCAATCGATCGACGAAGCCGATCTGATCGTGCCGCATCCACGTTTGATCGAACGCGCCTTTGCACTCGTGCCGCTCATCGAGATCGACCCAACGCTGATCATCCCGCAACACGGCCGTGCCGAGGCGCTGCTGAATGGCGTGAGCGATCAACGCATCGAAAAGGTGAAGGGGCCGTGCCAGTGTCCGATGCTCAATGCATTGACCGCCGGCGCCCCAGCTGTGGACAAGGGCCGTTGCGAATGAATTCGCCGCCACTCACTGTCACCGCGCCTCAATTGCGAGCGCCCTTCGGCTATCTGGCGATCGAAGGGCCGATCGGCGTTGGCAAGACTTCGCTCGCGCGGCGGCTCGCCCAGCGCTGGTCGATGCAGGAACTGTTCGAGCGGCCGCAGGACAATCCCTTTCTCGAACGTTTTTATCGCGACACCACGCGTTATGCGCTGCCTACGCAATTGCACTTCGCCTTGCAGCGCGCGCAGCAGGCCCAGGACGTGGCGGCCGCGCACGTGGCGGGCACACCGCTGATCGCCGACTTCATGACGCAGAAGAACGACATCTTCGCGCGCCTGACACTGCAGGAAGACGAGTGGCAGCTTTATCGCGCCCTCGCCGCGCGAATCGACGTGAGCGCACCGGCGCCGGATTTCGTGGTCTATCTGCAAGCCAGTCCTGAAGTGCTGTTCGCACGCATCCAGAAACGCGCGGTGCCAATGGAACTGCAGATTTCCGACGCGTATCTGCACGCGCTCTGCGACGCCTACAACGAGTTTTTCTATCACTACGACCGCACACCCGTGCTGACGGTCAACGCTGAACACCTGAATCCGCTCGACTCGGACGCGGACCTTGCGCTACTCGCCGAACGCATCGAAACCATGCGCGGCCGCAAGGAATTCTTTGTCAAAGGCACGTCGCTTTAAGCGGCGCGCCGCTCTTCTTTCCAACGGATTTCCCCATGACCTATTTGCAGGAAGCGAGCCGGAACGCCATCACCGTGCCGAAACTGCAGGCGATGCGCGACGCGGGCGAAAAGATCGCCATGCTGACCTGTTACGACGCGAGCTTCGCCGCTCTGCTGGATCGCTCGGGCGTCGACGTGCTGTTGATCGGCGACTCGCTCGGCAATGTGCTGCAAGGCCAGACGACCACGCTGCCGGTCACGCTCAGCGAAATCGCGTATCACACGGCGAGCGTCGCGCGGGCGCGGCCCTCGGCGCTGGTAGTCGCCGATCTGCCGTTTGGCACATACGGTACGCCGGAGGACGCCTTCAGGAACTCCGTGGAACTCATGCGCGCCGGCGCGCAGATGGTGAAACTCGAGGGCGGTGAGTGGCTCGCGGACACGGTACGCTTTCTGGTCGAACGGTCGATTCCGGTGTGTGCGCACGTCGGCCTGACGCCGCAATCGGTGCACGCGTTTGGCGGCTTCAAGGTGCAGGGCAAGACCGACGCTGGCGCGAGCCAGGTGCTGCGCGACGCGCTCGCTGTGCAGAATGCGGGCGCCCAACTGATCGTGATAGAAGCAATTCCCACGCTGCTCGGCAGTGAAGTCACGAAGCAATTGCGGATTCCGACGATCGGCATCGGCGCGGGTCTGGATTGCTCGGGTCAGGTGCTGGTGCTGCACGACATGCTGGGAATTTTCCCAGGCAAGCGGCCCCGCTTTGTGAAGGATTTCATGCAGGGGCAGCCGAACATTCAAGCTGCCGTGGAAGCGTATGTGCGTGCCGTGAAGGACGGCTCGTTCCCGGGGCCGGAGCATACGTTCTGAACATGCGGTCCGTTCGCGGACTGCATTGATCGGGCGCGGTTGCGCCTGTTTGGGACCCGTCTGATATCGCCTGAAAACGTGGTCGTCTATCTTCGTCTACCCATTAACGCGGCCCTGCCGCGAGCCGAAGAGAGATGACCATGAGCCCCTTTTGCCTGATCGACGTAGCGGGAATCCGCGAGCACACCACCACACCGCATGACGTGCGGGAATCGACTTGGCGCGCACGCCTGTCTGGATGGGTGATGCGCGTACTGCACGTTCGCCAGCGTTGAGCTGGCGCGGCTCGCGGCGGTCAGAGGCGGCGGCGCAGCTGGGCCCACGCCTTAGCCCTGCCCTTAGTAGCCCTTCCTGCCTTAGCTCAGCACGCGCGCCTTTACCGCGCCTCGCAGTGCGTTGCACACCAGAAGCGCTTCAGCATTCTGCACATCGACTCGAGTCAGCACGCGTTCAACAGCACGAAGGCCGGGATCCTCCAGCAACACACCTCGCATGATCCCGGGCAGCACGCCCGACTCCAATGGCGGCGTCCACCACCGTCCCGCCAGTTTCACAAACACGTTCGACCGGCCGCCTTCGGTCAACTCACCGCGCTCGTTGAAGAACAGCGTGTCGAAAGCACCCTTCGCTTCGGCTTCGCGCCAACCGCGATCGTATTCGGCGCGGCGTGTGGTTTTGTGGCGCAGCAGCGGATCATTGGCGTCCGTCGCGGCGAAATCGTAATCCGGCCCGAGCAGCACGCCGACCGCCGCGTCGGCCAGCGGCGTCAGCACGGCCGTCGTTATTTGTAGCGTGCCGTTTTTGCTCAACGCGAGGCGCATGCGGTGCGGAGTGTGCATCGGCAGCGCCGCACATTTCTCCGCGATTTGCACGCGAATTTCGTTTTCGTCGTCGAGTTTGAAACCCAGTGTCGCGGCGCTCGCCGAGAGTCGCGCGAGATGGCGCGACAGGTGCCGCACGCCCTCTTCCCGCGTCGCATACATCGTTTCGAAGAGTTCGAAACCCGGCTCGGCGCCGGTTAGAAAGCTGGCCTTCAATTGGCACTCCGCATATTCGTCGGCAGCGAGGCTGTCGAGCACGATGCCTGCGCCGACGCCCATCTTGCCTTGCAGTTCGCCCGGTTGTGCGGTCGGGGTTAAGGTCAACGTGCGGATCGCGACGGATAGGCAGAAGTTGCCGCAAGCGTTTTCGCTTGTGGTGACATCGAGCCAGCCGATCGCGCCAGTGTAGAGGCCACGCGGCGTGCTTTCGAGCTCCTCGATCAACTGCATCGTGCGATGCTTCGGCGCACCGGTAATCGAGCCGCATGGAAACAGCGCGCGCATGATTTCGGCGAAAGATGTGCCGGCGCGCAACGTCGCATGCACCGTCGACGTCATCTGCCAGACCGACGCATAAGGCTCCACAGAAAACAGCGCCGGCACACTGACCGAGCCCGTCTGCGCCACCCGCGACAGATCATTACGCAACAGGTCAACGATCATCACGTTTTCTGCGCGATTCTTCGGGTCGTTCGCGAGGAAATCGGCGGCGCCGCGATCCGCGTCAGGATCATCCGAGCGCGGCGCCGTGCCTTTCATCGGACGGGCGCGCAACAGCGCGCCTCCCTTCTCGATGAACAACTCCGGCGAGCACGATAGCACCCAATCGTCGCCCGGCAACGCGATCAACGCGCCGTATGGAACCGGCTGACGCACTCGCAGCCGCCGATAGAGCGCGGTCGGCGAGCCGAATACATCGAAACCAAGCCGATACGTGTAGTTGACCTGATAAGAATCGCCCGCGCGCAGGGCGGCATGGATCGCATCGATCGCTTCGTTAAATTGCGTTGGATCGACGCTCGCACGCACGTTTGCGGTACCCGCCACCGACGCTTCAGCCGCTCCGTCATCGCGTGCCATGAGCCACGCGTCGACCTCGTCGCGCGACAGCTTCTCGCAACGTTCGAACAATAAAAAACGCAGCGTGGCATTGCCACGCTGCGTTTCTTTCAGTGCCTGGCGAGAAAGGCCGCCGTCCAGAAGATGCCGGCCAAACTCGTAGTCGGCGAGCACGACGGCATGCAAACCACGCCGAGTGTCCGCGGCCACGGTCTCGCACACATTTTCGAGTTGCGCGGCGTCCGCGCAAACCCGCTCATGCACAAAACCCGTGTACAGACGACTCGAACGGCGCGCCGCCGTCGCGTCGCAATCGTCGAGCAACGCGAACACTGCATCGCGCTCATCTGCCGTCATGCTTACCGCCACATCAAACCGCTATTAGTCGAAGAAGCTCTTCACCCGATCGAACCAGCTTTTGCTCTGCGGGCTATGCCGTGCACCGCCTTCCACAAGTGCCTTCTCGAATTGCTGAAGCAACTCGCGCTGCGACTCTGTGAGCTTGACCGGCGTTTCGACTTGCACGTGCACGTAAAGGTCGCCGGCAATGCTCGAACGCAGCCCCTTGATCCCCTTGCCACGCAGACGGAACGTCTTGCCCGACTGCGTGCCTTCCGGCACCGTGAAGCTCGCGCGGCCCGCAAGGGTCGGCACTTCGATTTCGCCGCCGAGCGCCGCCGTGGTAAACGGAATCGGCATCTGGCAATGCAGGTCGTCGCCGTCGCGTTCGAACACCGAGTGCTGCTTGATGTGGATCTCGACGTACAGATCGCCCGACGGACCGCCGTTGATGCCCGGCTCACCGTTGCCGGCCGAGCGGATGCGCATCCCGTCGTCGATACCTGCCGGGATCTTCACTTCCAGCGTCTTGGTTTCCTTCACCTTGCCCGCGCCGTGGCAATGGCCGCACGGCTCAGGGATATAGGTGCCGGTGCCGTGGCACTTCGGGCAGGTCTGCTGGATGCTGAAAAAGCCCTGCGACATCCGCACCGAACCCGAACCGCTACAGGTCGGGCAGGTTTCCGGCTTCGTGCCGGGCTTCGCGCCCGAGCCGTGACAAATTTCGCACGACACCCAGCTCGGCACGCGAATCTGCGTGTCGTAGCCGTGCGCCGCCTGTTCCAGCGTGATTTCCATGCTGTAGCGCAGATCGGCGCCGCGGTACACCTGCGGGCCTGCGCGGCCGCCACCGCCGCGTGCGGCACCACCGGCCGCCTGGCCGAAGATGTCGCCAAAAATATCGCCGAATGCATCGGCAAAACCGCCGAAGCCCTGCGCACCGGCTCCGCCCATGTTGGGGTCGACGCCTGCGTGGCCGTACTGGTCGTACGCTGCACGCTTTTGCGAGTCCGATAGCATTTCATAGGCTTCCTTCACCTCTTTGAAATGCTCTTCCGCATCCTTGTTGCCGGGATTGCGGTCGGGGTGGTGCTTCATCGCAAGCTTGCGATAAGCCTTCTTGATTTCGTCGTCGCTCGCGTTCTTTGCGACGCCCAGAACCTCGTAGTAATCCCGTTTCGCCATATCGGTTCAACGCCACTCGCGCAATGCGACGCGGTGGCTCCTCTTGAATGCTGGAGTCTTGCGACTCGTCCGGCCGCTGTTCACGCCGTTTTTACGCGGCTCAAACAACGCCCTCCATAAAACAAATGTGCCCGGAGAGCCCAAAAAGGCTCACCAGGCGCGATAACCGCTTTGCAGGTTCATGCACCCGGACGGGAGCAAACCGTTTTGCAGCCAGGCCGCACACATCGCTGTGTGCGGCTTTACGGTCAGATTGCGACCCGGCTTTAGTCTTTCTTCACTTCCTTGAACTCGGCGTCGACCACGTCGTCCTGCTGCTGGTGGCTCGCGCCACCGGCCGATGCGCCCGCACCTGCTGCGCCCGCTGCCGCAGCTTCGGCACCTTGCGCAGCCTGCATGTCGGCGTACATCTTTTCGCCCATCTTCTGCGAGGCGGTGGCCACCACTTCGATCTTGGCTTCGATCGCGGCCTTGTCGCTCGAACCGCTCTTCAGCGTTTCTTCGAGGTCCTTCAGCGCGGTTTCGATCGCTTCCTTCTCAGCAGCTTCCAGCTTGTCGCCGTATTCGGTGAGCGCCTTCTTCGTGCTGTGGACCAGCGCGTCGCCCTGGTTGCGGGCATCGGCCAGCTCACGCAGCTTGTGATCTTCTTCCGCGTTCGCTTCGGCGTCCTTCACCATCTTCTCGATTTCGGCTTCGGACAGACCCGAGTTCGCCTTGATCGTGATGCGGTTTTCCTTGCCGGTTGCCTTGTCTTTCGCGCCGACGTGCAGAATGCCGTTCGCGTCGATGTCGAAGCTCACTTCGATCTGCGGCGTGCCGCGCGGTGCCGGCGGAATGCCTTCAAGGTTGAACTCGCCCAGCAGCTTGTTGCCCGCTGCCATTTCGCGCTCGCCCTGGAACACCTTGATCGTCACGGCGCCCTGATTGTCATCAGCCGTCGAGTAGACCTGTGCGTGCTTGGTCGGGATCGTGGTGTTCTTGTTGATCATCTTCGTCATCACGCCACCGAGCGTTTCGATGCCGAGCGACAACGGGGTCACGTCGAGCAGCAGAACGTCCGTGCGGTCGCCCGACAGAACCTGGCCTTGAATCGCGGCGCCAACGGCCACGGCTTCGTCCGGGTTCACGTCACGGCGCGGATCCTTGCCGAAGAATTCCTTAACCTTTTCCTGCACCTTCGGCATGCGGGTCATACCGCCGACCAGAATCACGTCGTCGATTTCGCCGACCTTCACGCCCGCGTCCTTGATGGCCATGCGGCAAGGTTCGATCGTGCGTTCGATCAGTTCTTCAACCAGCGCTTCCAGCTTGGCGCGCGTGATCTTCAGGTTCAAGTGCTTCGGACCCGACGCGTCGGCCGTGATGTACGGCAGGTTGATTTCGGTTTGCTGGCTCGACGACAGTTCGATCTTCGCCTTTTCAGCCGATTCCTTCAGGCGTTGCAGCGCGAGCACGTCTTTCGACAGGTCGACGCCCTGTTCCTTCTTGAACTCGCCGATGATGTAATCGATGATGCGTTGGTCGAAGTCTTCACCGCCGAGGAACGTGTCGCCGTTCGTGGACAGCACTTCGAACTGCATTTCGCCGTCAACGTCGGCGATTTCGATGATCGACACGTCGAACGTGCCGCCGCCCAAGTCATACACCGCGATCTTGCGGTCGCCCTTTTCGGCCTTGTCCAGACCGAATGCCAGAGCGGCTGCGGTCGGTTCGTTGATGATCCGCTTCACTTCCAGACCGGCGATGCGGCCTGCGTCTTTGGTAGCCTGACGCTGGCTGTCGTTGAAGTACGCGGGAACCGTAATCACGGCTTCGGTGACCGGCTCGCCGAGGTAATCTTCAGCGGTCTTCTTCATCTTGCGCAGCGTTTCCGCCGAGATTTGCGGCGGTGCGAGCTTCTGGTCGCGCACTTCGATCCATGCATCGCCGTTATCGGCTTTCATGATCTTGTAAGGCATCAGAGCGATGTCTTTCTGCACTTCCTTTTCTTCGAAGCGGCGACCGATCAGGCGCTTGACCGCGTACAGCGTGTTCTTCGGGTTCGTGACCGACTGACGCTTCGCAGGCGCGCCGACGAGAATCTCGCCGTCTTCCATGTAAGCGATGATCGACGGCGTGGTGCGCGCGCCTTCCGAGTTCTCGATCACCTTGACCGAATTGCCTTCCATGATCGCCACGCACGAGTTGGTCGTGCCGAGGTCGATACCGATGATTTTGCCCATTTTTACTAATCTCCTGACTTTGATCGCTGCGGGAATCGCCGTTTTTGCCCATCTGGCGGTACGGCGATCCGCTCTGAATTCCTACCTGCACTCAACATAAGTGCGTCCGCATCGTTTTCAAGACCTCTTTTGCGATGCGGTCTTTAATTTTTTTCAATCGGTCGAACTTTTGCCGCTTTTTTCACCATTTGCCGCGCTGCCGACCACATTGGCCGCACGGATCGTTTCCCGCGCGACCGCGACCGTCGCCTCGAACTGCCCAAGGCCGTGCTGGCCGGTTGCCCGGCCGAGCCGCTGGCCTCGGCAAAAGAAGAGCCATGTGGGCACGCTGCAGAGCATGACCGCAGTGGCGTCGACGGGAATGTTGGCCATAACGGCGCCTGTCAGGCGGCCCGGCTGATAAACGGCTTCTGCTGCGGCCCGTGCCGCAGCGTGGGCTGCTTACTTCGGCGCCGCGACAGTCACAAGGGCCGGACGCAGCACGCGGTCGGCGATCACGAAGCCTTTTTGCAGCACAGCAACGACGGTGTTCGGTTCCTGGTCGGCCGGCACCATCGAAATAGCCTGATGGCGGTGCGGGTCGAACTTCTCACCAACCGGGTTCAGGGCGACGACGCGGCCCTTTTCCAGCGCGCCGGAGAGCTGGCGCAACGTGAGTTCGACGCCTTCGCGGACCTTCTGCAGGTCGTCGGACGAGTGGGCAACCGCCGCCTCGAGACTGTCGACCACCGGCAGCAAATGCTCAGCGAAGCTTTCGATCGCGAACTTGTGGGCCTTGGCGACATCTTCCTGGGCGCGGCGGCGCACGTTCTCAGTCTCCGCCTTTGCCCGCAGGAAGCTTTCCTGCATCTCGGCAAGCTTGGCTTCTGCTTCGGCCAATGCGGCTTCCGCGCCGGTTGCCGGCGCTTCAGGCGCTGCGTTTGCAGCCGCGTCCTGCTGGGGCGCCGCAGCCTCGGCGGCCTGGCGCGCGGTTTCGTCGGCGGGCGTGGGATTCTGGCTCGTCGGGTTCTCTTGCGTGTTTTCCATGTCGCTGAAAGTCGTTTAAAAGTTAAAGCTATCGGTGGCGGCAACGCGTCGAAAACCGCCGCAATTTGTGCGTTGCAAAATTGCGACAGACAACTTACTACGTTAACGCGTATCGAAACGGCAGATGGGGCCGGAAAGACCCAATTCAAGCGCCTCTCCCGGAACTTTTCACACCGCGGACGTGCGGCAGAAATGCCCGGTTACAACCATTATTGCGTCGCAATCAGATTGAGATTGAGTGCGCTCAACAAGTGGCCTATGCTCCATTAAAGCGTCGGAAAAGACACGTTAACCCTAATCTAACGTAAGCCTTACCGATAATTTTCAATTCCACCTGATTCGCCTGTTTCCATCTGAATCTTCCCAAGGGGAGTACCGTGAAACTGACCTTTGCAATATCGGTGGTCGCATTGGTACTGATCGCGGGCACCACGACCATCTGCATGTCCGGGGCCGTCAACGATCACACCACCGAATACGGCGGTGTGCACGCGACGATGGAACAATTGTTCAATCCCCACCTGAAAGTTTGTCGATAGTGCGCCGGTCGCGCTTGGTCGGCCTGCCATGCAAAGCGGCGGCCGGTTCGCGGTATGTCTTGCGCCGCTCCTGCTCGACCTGCCGCTTCACCTTGCTCTCTTCCGTTTCCGCATAAAGCGTCTGCGCGACGCTGGCCGGGCCGCGCACGTCGCATACGCCCAGCACTTCCACCTGCCAGACAATCCGCTCGATTTCGATCTCGACCAGGTCGCCTACGCGCACCTCCTTGGCCGGTTTGACGCTCGCGCCGCCGATGCGCACGTGCGCTTTTTCGACGGCATCCGCCGCGAGCGAGCGTGTCTTGAAGAAGCGCGCCGCCCAAAGCCATTTGTCGATGCGCAGCTTCGCGCCCGGTTCGGTTGAAATCCTGTAGTTCATGAGCCTGCTTAAGCCCCAGTCGTGTGCGGCACCGGCACTGCTTGCACGGGCCAGCCCTGCAGATTCTGCGCGACGATCTCGCCAAGCGCGGCAATCCACGGCTGCGAGGCGTTCAGGCAGGGAATCCGATGAAATTCCTTACCGCCCGCCTGCAGGAACTCGTCGCGCACCTCCATGCCGATTTCTTCGATCGTTTCAAGGCAGTCGGCGGTAAAACCCGGACAGAACACGTCGGCACGCCGCACGCCCGCCGAGCCCAATTCCTTCAGCGTGGGTGCGGTGTACGGCTGCAGCCACTCAGCCTTGCCGAAGCGCGACTGAAACGTGACGCGGCATTCCACCTGCGTCAAGCCCAATGCCTGCGTCAACAATGCGCCGGTCTGCTGGCATTGCTCGTGGTACGGATCACCGAGATCCATCGTGCGCTTGGGCACGCCGTGAAAACTCAGCACCAGCTTGTCGCCTGCCGCGAAATCCGGCCGGCCGTGCTGGTGCCAGTAGTGGTGCACCTGAGCGGCGAGCGCGGCGATATACGCCGGATGATCGGCGTACTGGCGCACCGTACGGATTTCCGGCTGATTGCGCATGCGCTTCAAGGCCGAAAAGGCGTCGTCGAAAGCCGTGGCCGTGGTCGACGAGGAGTATTGCGGATACATGGGCATCAGCAACACGCGCTCGGCGCCGGCCAGCTTGAGCTGGTTCAGCATGGCCGGAATGCCGGGCGTGCCATAGCGCATCGCGTAGTCGACCAGCACCGTGTAGTCGTTCAATTGCAGCAGATGGCGCAAACCCTCCACCTGCTTCTCCGTAAAGACACGCAGCGGCGAACCTTCCGGCATCCACACGGCCGCGTACTTCTTCGCTGACGCGGGGCTCCGGAACGGCAAAATCAACACGCGCAGGATCACCTGCCACAGCAGCGCCGGAATTTCGACCACACGCGGATCGGACAGGAACTGCGCAAGATAGCGCCGGACCGCACGCGGCGTCGGCGCGTCGGGCGTGCCGAGATTGATCAGCAACACGGCGACACGGTGTGACGTGGCGTTCTGTGATGGCCGCTCGAGGTCGAAGCGCATAGGCAGCAGGGATAACCGCTTGGGGCGGAGAGTCGTTCAGGTGGAATTCATTATAGCGGCGCGGTCCATTGCAAGGTCCGCCAGGGACCCCTGGCCATTCGGCCAATTGGCAAGACGCGCGCCGTCGCGCATCATTTGCAGCATGAGATGTGCCGCGGCCAACGGTGGCCGCAGGTTACTGCTGGCTGAGCGTCAGGGAAAGCAGCCGCGCGGTGATGTCCACGATTGGGATCACGCGGTTGTAAGCCATGCGGGTCGGCCCGATCACGCCGAGCGTGCCGACAATCTTGCCGTTCACCTCATAAGGCGCGGTGACGACGCTCATTTCCTCGATCGGCACGAGATTCGACTCGCCGCCAATGAAGATCTGCACGCCCGCGGCGTGACTCGACACGTCGAGCAATTGAAGGAGGCTGGTCTTTTGGTCGAACACATCGAACAGCTTGCGCAAGCGCGCCATATCCGACGACAGGTCGGCGACTTCAAGCAGGTTGCGCTCGCCGGAAATCAGCACGGTCTCGCCGGTGTCGGACTCATCCGTGCTGGCCGTGACCGCGGCATGCATCAGCGTGGTCATGTCGCCACGCAATTCGTCGATTTCTTCGCGCAGGCGGCGGCGCACGTCGTCGAACGAGAGGCCCGCGAAGTGCGCGTTGATGTAATTGGAGGCTTCCACCAGCTGCGACGGCGAAAAGTCGCGCTGGGTTGCCATGATGCGGTTCTGTACGTCACCCTCGGGCGTCACGATGATCAGCAGGATGCGCTTGTCCGACAGGCGCATGAATTCGATCTGCTTGAACACGTGGCTGCGGCGCGGCGTAAGCACCACACCGGCGAACTGCGACAGATTGGACAGCACGCTGGCCGCTGCGGCGACGACTTTCTGCGGTTCGCCCGCCTGCAGCGTAGTCTTGACGATACGCATCACCGCTTCTTCGTCAGCGGCGGATTCCACCGTCAGCATGGTGTCGACGAACAGCCGGTAGCCGCGTGGCGTCGGGATCCGGCCGGCCGACGTATGCGGACTGATGACGAGCCCCAGGTCCTCGAGATCGGACATCACGTTGCGGATCGTGGCCGGGCTCAGTTCGAGGCCGGAATAGCGTGACAACGTGCGCGAGCCGACCGGCTGACCTTCGGCGATATAGCGCTCGATCAGCGTTTTGAGGAGGGTTTGTGCGCGGGGATCTAGCATGACGGAAAATTTTAGCTCAATGACGCGGCCACAGCGAGCGCTAACGGCGCCAACCCCTGACTATCGCGCCACCTGTTGGCGGGGCAGCGCCTGTCATCAATGTTTCACCATTCTAACGATAATCCTCCAATGCGCTGGCAGCCCGTTTGCGCAGGCCCGTCACCGGGTCTGTCTGCGGTTCTTTTCAGGCCCTACCTATGGTGTAATGCCGGCATGCAAGTGACCAGCCAGTTCAAGACCGTCGCGCTCGTCGGGCGCAACAATACGCCGGGCATCGGCGAGCCGCTGACCGCGCTCGCCTCGTGCATCGCGAAGCGCGGCTTCGAGGTCGTATTTGAAGCCGACACCGCCGCCGAAATCGGCGTCACCGACTATCCGGCGCTGCGTCCGGCCGAGATCGGCGCGCGCGCCGACGTTGCCGTGGTGCTAGGCGGCGACGGCACGATGCTAGGCATTGGCCGCCAGCTTGCGCCCTACCGCACGCCGCTGATCGGCATCAACCACGGCCGCCTGGGCTTCATTACCGACATTCCGATCTCCGACATGCGCGAGATCGTGCCGCAAATGCTCTCCGGGAACTTCGAGCGCGAAGAGCGCATGCTGCTCGAGGCGCGCATCATGCGCGACGGCACCCCGATCTATCACGCACTTGCCTTCAACGACGTGGTGGTCAACCGCAGCGGTTTCTCGGGGATGGCGGAACTGCATGTCTCGGTGGACGGGCGCTTCATGTACAACCAGCGCTCGGACGGCCTGATCGTCGCCACGCCAACGGGTTCGACGGCCTACGCGCTATCCTCGCAGGGGCCGATCCTGCATCCGCAATTGCAAGGGATCGTACTGGTGCCGATCGCGCCGCATGCGTTGTCGAACCGGCCAATCGTGCTGCCGGACGACTCGAAGGTGAGCATCCAGATCGTCTCGGGCCGCGAAGTGAACGTCAATTTCGACATGCAGTCGTTCACTTCGCTGGAATTGGGCGACACGATCGAAGTGCGCCGCTCGCGCCATACGGTGCCGATGCTGCACCCGGTCGGCTACAGCCATTTCGCCACGTTGCGCAAGAAGCTGCACTGGAACGAATACCCGTCGCACGAAGAAGATACCAAGCCCTGAGCGGCCCCGAACGCCGGAAAACCGGAACGCCGGGCCGCCGGAACACGAACGCCGCCGCCGAACCCTGAATCTCAAGCTCACCAGACGACCTCCATGCTTCGCCACCTCTCGATACGCGACTTCGTCATCGTCGCCGCGCTCGACCTCGAATTCGACAGCGGCTTTACCGTTTTCTCAGGCGAAACAGGCGCCGGCAAGTCGATCCTGATCGACGCGCTGGCCCTCGCGCTCGGCGCCCGCGCCGATGCGAACGTGGTGCGCACCGGCGAGAGCCGTGCCGACATTACCGCGGAATTCGAGACGCATGCGCAAGTCGAGCAATGGCTCGACGAGCAGGCGCTCGGCACGACCGCCGACGACGGCCATCACGGCGGCACCGTCATGCTGCGTCGGGTGGTGGACGCGAACGGCCGCTCGCGCGCGTTCATCAACGGGACGGCGGCGACGCTCGCGCAGTTGCGCGAAGTCGGCGAGATGCTGGTGGATATTCACGGGCAGCATGCGCACCAGTTGCTGATGCGTCCGGACGCGCAGCGCGAACTGTTCGACACCCACGCGGGCCTCACGGAGACCGCGGTAGCCGTCACGCGTGCATGGCGGTCGTGGCGCGACAAGGTTCAGGCGGTCGAACATGCGCAAACGCGCGACCGCGAACTGCAACTGGAGCGCGAGCGTCTCGCCTGGCAGCTCACCGAGCTGGACAAACTTTCGCCGCAACCGGGCGAATGGGAGGAGGTCAACACCGAGCACCGGCGCCTGTCGCACTCGGCCAATCTGATCGACGGTGTTCAAGGGGCGCTCGGCGCGCTGTCCGAATCTGATGAAGCGATGATCACGCATCTCGCCTCGATCGTGTCGAAGGTGCGCGACCTCGCCGAGATCGACCCGGCGCTGAACGACGTGCTGGCGGCGCTGGAACCGGCAGAAATCCAGTTGCAGGAAGCGGCCTATTCACTCAGCCACTACGCACAAAAGCTCGAACTGGATCCCGACCGGCTCGCCCAGGTCGAAAAGCGTCTCGACGCGCTGCACTCGGCCGCACGCAAATTCCGCCTGCAACCTGAGACGCTGCCCGAAGAACACGAAGCGCGTCGCGCCCAACTTGCCGCGCTCGACGCCGCCGCCGATCTCGACAGCCTCCACGCGGCCGAAGCCAAAGCCAAAGAAGCCTTCCTCGCGGAAGCGAAAAAGCTGTCGAAGGCACGCGCCAAGGCCGGCAAGGCCTTGGGCGCAGCGGTGACAACCGGCATGCAGGAACTGTCGATGAAAGGCGGCAGCTTCGAAGTGGCCTTGATGCCGTTGCCGGAAGGTGGCGCTCACGGGCTCGAGCAAGTCGAATTCCGCGTCGCCGGTCATGCCGGCGTGCCGCTGCGGCCGCTCGCGAAGGTCGCCTCAGGCGGGGAACTGGCGCGGATCAGCCTCGCTCTCGCGGTCATTGCGAGCGCTGCGAGTCCGACTCCAACCCTGATCTTCGACGAAGTGGATACCGGAATCGGCGGCGGCGTCGCCGAAGTGGTTGGGCGCTTGCTGCATCAACTGGGGCAAGCACGTCAGGTGCTGTGCGTCACGCACTTGCCGCAAGTCGCCGCGCGCGGCGACCATCATTTCCAGGTGGCGAAGTCGGGCAACGGTAAAGGCGGCACGGTCAGCAGTGTGACCTCACTCGACCGCGCGAGCCGCGTCGAAGAAGTCGCGCGCATGCTCGGCGGCCTGGAGATCACCGCCACCACCCGCAAGCACGCGAAGGAAATGCTGGCGGCCTAGGAACGCGGGCTGGAAATCGTCGCTGATCCTCAGCCAAACACCCGCTTCCACAGCCTCAGCACCGCTTCGCGCTCCGTCACCACGAGCGCCGGATCGACGCGCGCCTTTTCCATCCCATCCAGCCGCAGTTGGTGCTGCAACTTCCGGTAGGTCCGATAAGCCGCCCCGACCGTCTCCGCTTCCGCCTCGCTCATCAGGCCGAAGCGGGACACTTCGCGCAGCAATGCGATGTTGCCAGTATTGCGGATCAGTTCGGGATCGCTCGCCGCATGCAGCAGCACCCAGTACTGCACGGTGAATTCGATATCAACCATGCCGCCGCGATCGTGCTTCAGGTCGAACAGCGCCGTATGGTTCGGATGCCCTGCCTCGACGCGCTCGCGCATCTCGACGATTTCCTTCGCGAGCGGCGCGGCCTCGCGCGGCGTGGTCAGCACCTGTTCGCGGATCTGCTCGAATTTCGCGCCGATTTCAGCGTCGCCCGCACAGTAGCGCGCGCGGCTCAATGCCTGATGCTCCCACACCCACGCCGTGTTGGCGGCATCGCCTTCGCGTAGTTGATAACGGCGGAACGCGTCCAGATCGGTAACGAGCAAGCCCGATTCGCCGTTTGGCCGCAGCCGCAAGTCGACGTCGAACAAGGTGCCCGCGCCGGTCGCCGTCGTCAGCCAGGTGATGAGACGGCGGGTGTAGGTAGCGTAGACGTCCGCAGCGGCATCGTCCGGATCGTCATAGAGGAAGATGACGTCAAGGTCGGATGCGTAGCCGAGCTCCTTGCCACCCAGCTTGCCGTACGCGATCACCGCAAACTTCGGCACCTCGCGGTGGCGTTTGGCCAATTGGTTCCAGACGGCTTCGAGCGTGACGTCGAGCACGGCGTCAGCGAGCTCGGACAGGCGGTCGCTCACATGCTCGACGCTCAACTTGCCGGCCAGATCGATGAGCAGGATGCGGAACACCTCGGCCTGGTGCGCGTGGCGCAGCAGGTCCATTTGCTGCTCCATGCCATCCGCCGCGGCCAGACGCAAGCGCAGCGTGCGCTTGAATTCAGGCCAGTCGAACGGACTGTCCATCGCCTCGTCGTCGAGGAGTTCGTCGAGCAATTGCGGGTGGCGGATCAGATAACCGGCGGCCCAGCGCGAACCACCCAGCACCGACAGCACCCGATGCAGCGCCTGCGGATATTCCGTCAGCAGCGCAAGGTACGCGCCGCGCCGGCTCACGGCTTCGAGCAAGTCGAAAAAACGCGCCACCGTATCGCCGCGCCGTTCGACCGGCTCCAGCGTACGCGCGGCTTCCAGCGCACGCTGCGCGACGATATCGAAGCGCTGGCGGCTACGCTCGGCGAGCCCCGCGTAACGCGACGACTGCCATATCGCACGCAAGCGCGCCAGCAACTCGTCCGGCTCGGACACACCCAGTTCGATCAGACGCGCGCGAAGCGCGTCCTCAGCGCTGTCGTCGGCGAGCGCACTGCTCCAGATCCACACCGCCGCGCCGTCTTCCGGGGCGCCGCAGCCATCGCGGCCGCTCACCTTGTCGGCGAAAATCTGGTCGAACTGCTGTTCGACGAACTCGCGGTGCGCGTCGAGCTTGAGCATCAACGCGGCATAGTCGTCGCAACCCATGGCTTGCGCGAGCGCCACACGCTCCTCAGGATCGACCGGCATCGCGTGAGTTTGCGCGTCGTTGCGGTATTGCAGACGGTGCTCGAGTTCGCGCAGGAAACGGTACGCCTGTGAAAGCTTCACGCAGACCGAGGTATCGAGCAGCCCGTGCGTGGCCGCGTGCCGCAAGACGGCGAGTGTCGGTCGAACCCGGAAGCCAGCATCCTGGCCGCCGCGGATCAACTGAAACACCTGAGCGCTGAACTCGATTTCGCGGATGCCGCCACGGCCCAGCTTGATGTCGTCGGCCTTGTCGGGGCGCATCGAGGCGCGCCGCTGCGCTTCCTGGCGAATCTGCAAATGCAACGCGCGAATCGCGCTGATCACACCGAAGTCGAGATAACGCCGATAGACGAACGGCGTAACGATCGCGTCGAGCTGCTTCTGCAACCGCCGCGCCGCGTCGCTCGCACCTTCGGACACGAGCCGGCCCTTGATCCACGCATAGCGCTCCCACTCGCGGCCCTGCACGTAGAAATACTCTTCGAGCATGCCGAGGCTGCACACGAGCGGCCCGGAATCGCCGTTCGGCCGCAAGCGCATATCGACCCGGAACACGTAACCGTCGGCGGTCACCTCGGCCAATGCGCCGATCAGGCGCTTACCGAGACGCGTAAAAAAGTCCTGCGTCGCGATCGGTGAACGCTGACCGCCCGCGGTCTCACCGTCCTCTTCATAAATGAAGATCAGATCGATATCCGACGACACGTTCAGCTCACGCCCACCCAGCTTGCCCATCCCGACCACACCGAGCGCGAGCCGCTCGCCCTGCGGTCCGCGCGGTTCGCCGTAGAGCGTTTCGAGCTCGGCGGACACGACCGCGAGCGCACGCTGGATAGTCGTCTCCGCCAGATCCGTCATCGCGCCGGTGACTTCGGCGACATCCGCTTCGCCCGCCAGGTCACGCTCCATCACGGCGCAAAATACCTCGGTGCGCAATTGGCGTAAGGCCCGTTTGAGTGCATCCTCGCTTAACGGACCGTCGCCCCCACCGGCTGCCTCGGCACACAGCGCGTCGAAGCGCGCGTCGATCCGTTCGCGCGTGAGGGGTGCGGAGGCGAGCGCCACCACCTGCGCCACAATTTGCGGACGGGCCGCCGCGGCACGCGCCGCGTAATGTGAATAGCTGGAACTCAGGAGTGTTGCGTCAGTCATCAAGGGTCTGGCTCGCTCGTTGCTTGATCAGCGTTGTTCAGTTCGCCGCAGCACACGGGTCCGGCAGCCTCGCGCAGGTCGCGAGACGGCATGGAGAAAGGGTTTGCCGGAGGTCCGCCGACGCTTTCCCGTGTGTTACATTTCGTCGTTAATTCGCAAAACTACCATACGCCCACCCGCCGCAGCATGTCCGAGCGAAACGAATCCGCCGACCCGCACGAAACCAGGCAGGTCCGGCCTGCGAGCGGAAGCGCCCACATGGTGCTGCATCGGACGTCCCATGTGGTGCTGGCGCTTGCACTCGCCTTCTACTTTATCGCGGCGGGTCTGTTTCTCGGTTTGCGTTATGTCCTGCTGCCGCGCGTCGACTCGTTCCGTCCGCGCATCGAAGCCATCGTTTCCGAGAAGCTGCACGCACAGTTCACCATCGGCAAGCTGGCGCCGCACTGGAGCGGCTTTCAGCCGGGCCTCGACGTCACCGATATTGTCATCCGCGACCCGGAAGGCAAAGCGGCCCTAACCATTCCGCACGCCACCGCCGCGCTTTCGTGGAAGTCGCTCTGGCAGTTTCATCCCGCGCTTTCCAGCCTGATCGTCGATCAACCGGACGTGCTGGTGTCGCGCAGCAGCGACGGCGTGATCTCGGTGGCGGGCGTGCCGGTTCCCACCCGGCACAGCGGCAACGACACCCTGTCCACGTGGCTCTTGCGCCAGCAGGCGATCGTGGTGCGCGGCGGCGTGCTGCGCTGGCGCGATGCCGAGCATGACGCACCGGAACTCGCCCTGCGCGACATCCGGATCGCGATTCTCAACGAAGGCTACGATCACCGCCTCGCGTTGCAGGCGCCCGCCGACGGCCAGGTCCTGCACGGGCCGATCGACTTCCGTACGCATTTCAAACACGCCCGCCTCTCGGCGATCGGCAAGCCGGTCAACTGGGCGGGCCAGGTTTATATGTCGACCGGTCCGGTCGATCTGCCGACCCTCGCGCGCTACATCAACTTCCCGATCGAGATGTTCGCCGGCCGCATCGACAATGCGATCTGGGCCGACTTCGCCGATGGCCGCATGAAGTCGGCGAGCGGGCAACTGGCCGGCACGGATGTCGCGATGCGGGTCCGCCCGACCCAGCCCAAGCTGCTGGTGCCGATCGCCAATTTCTCCTGGGGTCTCGACGTCAACCAGGGCGACTACACGCTGCAACTGAACCACTTGCACGCCGAGCTCGGCCAGCCGCCGCTTGACGACGGCACGCCGCTCACCCGCACCCTCGCGCTAACCACGCTGCACGGCCGCTACCGGACCGCCTCGCTGCAGCACGGCCAACTCGTCAGCGTCAGTGGTGACCGCGTCGACCTGGGCATCCTCGCCGAATTCAGCCGCGCGTTGCCGTTGCCGCGCCCCCTGCTGAACAACCTGGTGCGCTTCAATCCACGCGGCATGGTGTCGAACTATGTGATCGAGGTCGAACGCGGCAAACCGGAATCGGGCGAAGCGGGCAGCGACCACCGGCCAAGCGGCGCCGAGCCGATCGAGCGCTATCGTTTCAAGGGCGATCTGCAGGGCATCAGCATCGCCGCGCAGGAACCGCCGCCGGGGCTCACCCCGCTGAATCACCCGCGCGCGGGCATTCCCGGCATCGAGAACCTGTGGGGCAGCGTCGATGCAGACGAAAACCACGGCACCGCGACGCTCAACACCTCCAACGTCGCGATTACGTTGCCGGGCGTGTTCGACGACCCGCGCCTGACACTCGACCGCCTGCACGGCCGGGCGGACTGGACCATCACGCCGAAGGCGCCGGGCGAAAATCACCCGGCCTTCAGCGTCAAGCTGGCCGACTTCGGCATCTCGAACGCCGACGCCGACGCCACCGCCACCGTCGATTACAGCAATCCAGGCCATGGGCGCGGCTCGCTCGACCTGAAGGCTGACTTCCAGCGCGCACAGGTCACGCGCATCGTCCGCTATCTGCCGACCAGCATCAGCGAAAAGCTGCGCATCTACCTGGGCCATGGGCTGCAAGCCGGTGTCTCGCGCAGCGCGACGATCGAAATCCACGGCGATCTGACCAAATTCCCGTACTCCCGCGCGCCGGAGGCCGGGGTCTTCCATATCGTCGCGCCGTTCAAGGGCGGCAAGTTCGACCCTTCGCCGTACCCGCCGCGCAAGATGAAGAACGGCACGCCGAACGTGTGGCCGCCGCTGGATGGCATCGACGGCGTGTTCGAACTCAAAGAGAACTTGCTGCGCTTCGATATCGACCGCGCCCATTACAAGCGGGTCGCTTTGAACAAGGTGAACGGCAAGATCGACGATCTCGGCACCAGGGCGTCCGACCTCATCATCACGGGCAACGGCCGTGGGCCGCTTGCCGACATGCTCGACTACGTCAACGAAAGCTCGCTCGGCATCATGTCCAAACATGCGACCGAGAAAGTGCGCGCCGAAGGGCCCGCCGCGCTGGCGCTCAAGCTGACGGTGCCGCGCACGCCGAAGCCGCATATCGCCGTGGAAGGCGCAGTGGGCTTTCAGAACAACCGTTTGACGGTCGACAACGTGCCACCACTGTCGCAACTGAACGGCAAGGTGCGCTTTACCGAGCATACAGCGCAGGTCGACCGGCTCTCTGGCCAGTTCCTCGGCGGCGACGTGCACGCGAACGGCGGCCTGAAGCAGGACGGCACGTATGCACTCGACCTCGGCGGCCATATCGCCGTCGATGCCGCGCGCGGCCTGAATCTGCACGGTCCGGCCGCGCAGGTGCTGACGCGCATGAGCGGCAGCGCTCCCTATGCGCTCAACGTGCGCGGTGCCAAGGGGCGCTTGCCGGAAGTCACGGCGAACTCCGATCTGACCGGCCTCGCGCTCGACTTCCCCGCACCGTTCAATAAGCCCGTCGGCACGCCGATGCCGCTGCACTTCGCGGTCAGCCCGTACGCCAGCGCAAGCGAAGCCGGCCTGGAACGAGCCGACCTCACCTTCGGCCCGATTGCCGCCACCTATCTGCTGCGTTACCAGCCGAAAACGCCGCCGACGGTCGTGAGCGGCGCGATCGGCGTCAACAAGCCCGCCGACTTGCCGTCCGAGGGCGTGATCGCCGCCGTCGACGTCGAAGCGTTCGATGCCGATGCCTGGCGCGCGCTCGTCACGCAGATGCGCAACAAGGACGCGCCCACTCCTGCGCCCGCCGCTGCAGCCGCGCCGGCCACACCGAATCCAACCGTTGCGCAATTCCTGCCGAGCCGCTTCGCGGTGCACGTCGGCACACTGACACTGCTCAAGCGGCACTGGGACAGCGTGATCGTCGGCGCGTCGCATGCGGACGGCAAATGGCAGGCCAATATCGCGTCGAACCAGGTGTCGGGCCACGTTTCCTGGCTGCCGGGTGCCAATAAGGAATCGCCGGGCACGCTGCAGGCGCGCTTTGCCCGGGTGGTCATCCCCTCGGCCACCGATAAAGACCTGCTCGGCCAGGCCATTTCGGCGCCGGCGCAGAACATGCCGTCGATCGATCTGGTGGTCAATGAGTTGATCGTGCGCGATCGCGACATAGGCCGGCTCGAAGTCGACGCGCACAACTTCGAAGAAGACGGTGTGCCGGTCTGGCAGTTGGACAAGCTGGACATCACCAACCCCGCCGCCACGCTGACCGCCACCGCGAACTGGCGTACCTCGACGGGTCTCGGCAACACCGCCGACGAAGCGACGCCGCGCCGTACCGTGTTCGATTTCAAACTCGACATCAAGGACGCCGGCGGGCTGCTGGAGCGCTTCGGCCAGCCGCACACGATCAAGGCCGGCAACGGCACGCTGTCGGGTAAGGTGGTGTGGCGCGGCGGGCCGACCACCATCGACTATCCGACGCTCAACGGCAATCTGGCCGTCGACCTGCGCCATGGGCAGATCCTCAAGGTCGATCCGGGCGTCGCGAAACTGCTGGGCGTACTCAGCCTGCAAAGCCTCGCACGCTTCGCCACACTCAATTTCCGCGACGTCATCGGCGAAGGGTTGCCGTTCGAGCGCGTCACCGGCACGGGCGAGATTCACAATGGCATTGGCCGCACCGAGAACTTCGAGATGGTGACGGCGCCGGCGCGCGCCGAAATGAAGGGCTCGGTGGATCTGGCACAGGAAACCCAGGATCTGCACGTGCAGATCGTGCCGACCGTCAGCGCCGGCGCCGCCGTGATCGCCGCGACCGTGATCAATCCGCTGCTCGGGCTGGGTGCGCTGGTGGCCGATCTGGCGTTCAGCAAATCAGTGTCCACGGCGTTTGCACGCGAGTACGCAATCACCGGCCCGTGGTCGAAACCGCACATCGAGCGGGTGAAGGGCGATCGCGGTAAGATGGACGCTCCGGCTTCGACCGTGGAAGCGCACTGAGCCCAATCCTGTGTTTGATCAGAAGAGCGCCGTGCCGCGCCGCGGTCCCCAGCCAGCCTTGAACGACGTTTGCGGCGCCAACGGTTCGCGCCGCGGCCTTGCCGGGAGTTTTTCGAAACGCTCATGAGCGAAACACACGTCTCTTCATCTTCGTCCGCTGCGTCGTCCACCGCCTCGCCCACTGCGGCGTCCGGCGGGTCCCCCGAAAGCGCCTTTCGCCTTGCTGCGTTGCAGATGGTGAGCACGCCGGATCGCGAACGCAATCTGGCCGAAGCGGAGCGCCTGATCGCCGAAGCCGCCGCCGACGGCGCGCAACTGGTCCTGCTGCCCGAATACTTCTGCTTCATGGGCTTCAAGGACACAGACAAACTCGCCGTGCGCGAGCCCTACCAGGACGGCCCGATCCAGCGCTTTCTCGCCGACGCCGCGCGCCGCCACAAGGTGTGGGTGATCGGCGGCACCTTGCCGTTGATGTCGCAGGAACCCGCACGCGTCCTGAACACCACGCTGGTGTTCGACCCGCAAGGCAACGAGGCCGCGCGCTACGACAAGATCCATCTATTCAATTTCGAAAAGGGCGAAGAATCGTTCGACGAGGCGCGCACCATCTGCCCCGGAGGCGAAGTCCGCACCTTCGAGGCGCCGTTCGGCCGGGTCGGCCTGTCGGTCTGCTACGATTTGCGCTTTCCGGAGCTGTACCGGCGCATGGGCGACTGCGCGCTGATCGTGGTTCCGTCGGCGTTCACTTACACCACCGGCCGCGCGCATTGGGAGATGCTGCTGCGCGCCCGGGCGGTCGAAAACCAGTGTTACGTGCTGGCCGCCGCGCAAGGCGGCAAACATGAAAACGGCCGCCGGACATGGGGCCACAGCATGCTGATCGACCCGTGGGGCGAAGTCGTCGCGGTGCGCGACGAAGGCGCCGGCGTGGTGAGCGGCAATCTCGAGCGTGCGCGCATCGACGAAGTGCGGCAGAGCCTGCCCGCCTGGCGTCACCGCGTGCTGAGCTGCTGACGTATTACCTGACATTGAAAGTGCGGCGCCCGTCACTCATATAGTGGTGATAGAAGCGCTAACCGAATCCTTCGTATCGAGCAGAACATACTTCGCATGAACATCATCGAACCCGGTATCCGTAATCTCGCCACCGCCAAGGACATTCTCCTGACGCCCTACGGTCTCGACGAATCCCTGCTCACCCGCACGCTCGCCGAAATCTTCACGCACAAGATCGATTACGCCGACCTGTACTTCCAGTACACGCGCAGCGAAGCGTGGAGTCTCGAAGAAGGCATCGTGAAGTCGGGCAGCTTCAGCATCGACCAGGGTGTTGGCGTGCGCGCCGTGGCGGGCGATCGCACTGCCTTCGCGTATTCGGACGATCTGTCGCCCGAGGCAATTCGTCAGGCGGCGCTCGCCACCCGTTCGATTGCCAAGGCGGGCGGCGGCAAGCAGAAGATCAAGGTGGCCTCGTCGCTGACCGGCATTGCCGGGCGCGATCTGTACCTGCCGTCCGATCCGCTGCATTCGCTCGACGCGACCGCCAAGGTCAAGCTTCTCGAGCGCATCGAACAGATGGCGCGTGGCCGCGATCCGCGCATCCAGCAAGTGATGGCTGGCCTCGCCGGTGAATACGACGTGGTGCTGGTCGCACGCAGCGACGGCGGCTTTGCGGCCGATATCCGTCCGCTCGTGCGCGTGTCGGTCACGGTGATCGCCGAGCAGAACGGCCGCCGCGAAATCGGCAGCGGCGGCGGCGGTGGCCGCTTCGACTACGGCTATTTCACTGACGAAGTGCTGTCGGGTTATGTCGACGACGCCGTGCATGCCGCGCTCGTGAACCTCGACGCCCGCCCGGCTCCGGCCGGCGCGATGACTGTGGTCCTTGGACCGGGCTGGCCCGGCGTGCTGCTGCACGAAGCGATCGGCCACGGCCTCGAAGGCGACTTCAACCGCAAGGGATCGTCGGCGTTCGCGGGTCGAATCGGCGAGCAGGTTGCGGCGAAGGGTGTGACCGTGGTCGACGACGGCACGTTGCCGAACCGCCGCGGCTCGCTGAACATCGACGACGAAGGCAATCCGACCCAGTGCACGACGCTGATCGAAGACGGCATCCTGAAGGGCTACATCCAGGACACGCTGAATGCACGCCTGATGAAGATGCCGGTCACGGGCAATGCGCGCCGCGAATCGTATGCCGCGCTGCCGATGCCACGCATGACCAACACGTACATGCTCAACGGCGACAAAGACCCGCAGGAAATCATCGCGTCCGTGAAGAACGGTTTGTACGCGGTGAACTTCGGCGGCGGCCAGGTCGACATCACGAACGGCAAGTTCGTGTTCTCGGCCTCCGAGGCGTACATGATCGAAAACGGCAAGGTCACCTACCCGGTCAAGGGCGCGACGCTGATCGGCAGCGGGCCGGAATCGCTCAAATTCGTCAGCATGATCGGCGACGACATGAAGCTCGATTCGGGCGTCGGCGTGTGCGGCAAGGAAGGCCAGAGCGTGCCGGTGGGCGTCGGTCAGCCGACGCTGCGTATCGACAAGATGACGGTCGGCGGTACGGCCTGATTTTGGTGTAGACGCATACTTCGTGCATATAATGTTCGAAGTATGCGGATTTGCCGCATTTTTACCCCCTGCAGCTTGCCAGCCCAGCCTGCACGGGTTATAAAGTCACTCACCCTTTTTGACCAGCGACCCAATTTCGCCATGTCCGCCAAGTTTTACTTTTACTTTTTTTGGCATCTCAGACCGCTGGCGGATCGAGAGGGGTGTTAGTGCACGCAAGACACCCAGAATTCACGAAAACCGCCAGCTAGCCTGGCGGTTTTTTTTTCGCCTCACGCCTTTGAAACTTTTGCCGTTGAAATCTTTTTGATTGTTGTTCGCCGTGGCATCGCTGCCTGATTGCCGTCTGATTGCAGCCTTCATTGCCCGCGCGAACACGCTACGACCGATTCAGGAGAACAAACATGCCCCCGCACAACACCGACGATGTCCGCATCCGCGAATTGAAAGAACTCACGCCGCCCGCTCACCTGATCCGCGAATTCGCTTGCGACGAAACGGTGTCCGACGTGATCTACAACTCGCGCAACGCGATGCATCGCATCCTGCACGGCATGGAAGACCGTCTGATCGTCATCATCGGACCGTGCTCGATTCACGATACGAAGGCGGCGATGGAATACGCCGGGCGTCTCGTCGAACAGCGCAAGCGCTTCGCCGGCGAACTCGAAATCGTGATGCGGGTGTACTTCGAAAAACCGCGTACGACGGTGGGCTGGAAGGGTCTCATCAACGACCCGCACATGGACAACAGCTTCAAGATCAACGACGGCCTGCGCACCGCGCGCGAACTGCTGCTGCGTATCAACGAACTCGGCCTGCCGGCTGGCACCGAATACCTCGACATGATCAGCCCGCAGTACATTGCAGATCTGATCTCGTGGGGTGCGATCGGCGCGCGCACGACCGAGTCGCAAGTGCACCGTGAGCTGGCTTCGGGACTGTCGTGCCCGGTCGGCTTCAAGAACGGCACGGACGGCAACGTCAAGATCGCCGTGGACGCGATCAAGGCCGCGTCGCAGCCGCACCATTTCCTGTCGGTCACCAAGGGCGGTCACTCGGCTATCGTCTCGACCGCTGGCAATGAGGACTGCCACATCATCCTGCGCGGCGGCAAGACGCCGAACTACGATGCAGACAGCGTCAACGCGGCATGCGCCGACATCGGCAAGGCCGGCCTCGCGGCGCGCCTGATGATCGACGCGAGCCATGCGAACAGCTCGAAGAAGCACGAGAACCAGATTCCGGTGTGCGCGGACATCGGCCGTCAGATTGCTTCGGGTGACGAACGGATTGTCGGCGTGATGGTGGAATCGCACCTGATCGCGGGCCGCCAGGATCTGCAGGAAGGCTGCGCGCTGACGTACGGCCAGAGCATCACAGATGCCTGCATCGGCTGGGACGAAAGCGTCACCGTGCTGGAGGGTCTCGCCGAAGCGATCAAGCAACGGCGTGTGGCGCGCGGCAGCGGCAACTAAAAAGTCTCTACGCGCCTCTGCGCAATCGCTGTAGTTGACTCAACGAAAACCCGGCTCACGTAGCCGGGTTTTTTGTTAGCCGAACGGACGAATGGTGCTCCATTCGCCGCCTCTGTACCGTAACAACTCGTTGCCGGGTCGGATACGACTTGACCAGGCTGAGTGTTGCGTATAAGATTTTGTACATGAAAGGCGGTTATGGAGCACGAAAAAGAAATTCGCTGGATGGGTTCCAGCTATCACGATTTACTCGCCTTTCCCGAAGAGCCACGTCGGCGGGCTGGATTTCAGCTTGGCAAGATTCAGGCAGGTCTCGACCCAGACGACTGGAAGCCGTTTGACTCGATCGGTGCTGGAACACGCGAGATTCGCATCAAGGAGGCTGACGGTATTTACCGCGTGATGTATGTCACCAAGTTCGTGGAAGCGCTGTATGTACTGCATTGTTTCCAGAAGAAAACGCAGAAGCTACCGCCGCAGGATAGAAAGATCGCCGAGATGCGGTACCGCGCCATCATCAATGATAGGAAAACTTAACAAATGACGATCGACACGAAAATCCGTCACGTAACAAAACCCGGCGCAAACCTGTTTCTCGAACTCGGCTTTTCCGCCGGAGAAGCGAAGCGCTTGCACGCCGCTTCGCAAAAACAGATCAACGACACGCGGCTGCTCAAGGAACAGCTGATGACCGAGCTGTCCAGCTGGATCGAACAACATCATCTGAAGCAGGCCGAGGCGGCCGAAATTCTGATGGTGTCGCGTCCGCGCGTGTCAGACGTGGTCAACAAGAAGACCACCAAGTTCACTATCGATACCCTGGTCGAAATGATGAGCCGGATCGGGAAGCCGGTCACGCTGGCAGTTGGGTAACGCGCACGGCGCGCCCTCGCGTGCTTTCACACGTCGCTTGCCGTGCGCCTTTGTTTTACTCCACCGCGCCTGAACCGAACACTTCGGTGTGAATCCGCGCCGCATCCACACCGAGCGAGGCCAACGCCTCGCATTGCGCGCGCATGAACGGCACCGGCCCGCAGATGTAGTAGTCCGCGTCGGGAACGATCACCTTGCCGGCGATTTTCGTGAGGTCAAGGCGGCCCTCGAAGTCGTAGTCGATACCAGCGCGGTCGCACGCTTCAATGGCTTCATAGAACACCGCACGCGTGACGTTGGGATGCGCTGCGACCGTATCGTTCAGCCACTGCCGGAACGCGTGCACCCGGCCATTGCGGCAGGCATGCACGAAGGTCACGCTGCGCGCACTCTGGTCGGCAAGCAACGTGGAGAGCATCGAGGTCATCGGGGTCACGCCCACGCCGCCGCTCATCAGCACCACGGGTGTCGTCTTCTTGCGGTCCAGCGTGAAGTCGCCCGCTGGTGCGCTGACATGCACCACCGCGCCCACTTCCACACCGTCGTGCAGGAGGTTCGATACATGGCCGGGTGCTGTATCTTCGCGGCCGGCTTCGCGCTTCACCGAGATACGCAGCCACTTGCCGTTCGGCGCATCCGACAAGCTGTACTGCCGCGGCTGATCGACGCCGAGTTCATCCACGAAACGCTTCACGCTCAGATATTGGCCAGGCTCAAAGCCGCAGGCTGGCGAGCCATCTGCGGGCGTCAGATAGAACGACGTGATTTCATCGCTCTCCACTTCCTTGCGCGCCACCTTGAACGGCCGGAAGCCGCTCCACGCAGCACCTTCGTAGAGCTTGGCCTCTGTGCCGATGAAAATATCCGCGAGCTGCCCATAAGCGACTTCCCATGCGCCGAGCGTCTCCTGATCGACTGCGTCGCCGAGCACATCAACGATTGCGCCTAACAGGTGGCGTCCCACGATCGGATACTGTTCCGGCCGGATATTCAGACTCACGTGCTTATGCGCGATACGTGAGACGGTGGGACCCAGCGCGCCGAGGTTATCGATATTGGCGGCATATGCATATACCGCCTTCGCCAGCGTCTCCGGCTGATTGCCGCTCTTCTGATGAGTCTGGTTGAAGACGTTCTTCAACTCGGGATGGTGCGCGAACATGCGCTTGTAAAAGTGTTTGGTGATGGTCGTGCCGTGTACGGCAAGCACAGGAACGGTGGCTTTGACACGGGCGATCTGGTCGGCGGTAAGTGCGGTCATAACGACTCCTCCTTAAAGATTCATTTACGATACATCTTTAAGGAGGAGTTTTGCCCCGGACAGATTGTCACAGGTGTTTAAAGGGACCGAAGCACCGTGTTAGCCGGCGCTGCGATCGTGCTGCCACAACACGTCACTGCCGCCTTCCGCGCGATTGAGCACGCGCGCGAGCACGAACAGCAGGTCGGACAAGCGGTTCACGTACTGGCGAGGCGCCTCATTGACCGCCTCGCTTTCACCGAGGGCAACGATCGACCGTTCGGCGCGCCGGCACACTGTCCGGCACACATGCGCCAGTGCGGCTGCGCGCGAGCCGCCGGGCAGAATGAATTCCTTCAATGGCGGCAGGGTCGCGTTGTAATCGGCCAGCCAGTCGTCGAGTTGGCCGAGATGCGTGTCGGTAATCATTGTGTGGCCGGGAATGCAGAGCTCGCCGCCAAGATCGAACAGGTCGTGCTGAATCGCAACCAGCGCCGCCCGCACCGTGTCGGGCAGCGTTTCGCACAGCAACACGCCGAGATTCGAATTGAGTTCATCGACGTCGCCGATTGCGGCAATGCGCGCGCTGTTTTTGCGCACGCGCCGGCCGTCGCCGAGGCCGGTGCTGCCGTCGTCGCCCGTACGGGTGGCGATCTTGTTCAAGCGGTTGCCCATGATGTCTCCCATCCATTCATTCAGTAACGATGCGTCTGCGCGACGCCGGCGAATCCATCCGGTGAATCCGGTAAGTAAGCCACCAGGCTGGCCACCGGGTTATCCATATTGCGCGCATCGTGAGGTCGCCGCCATTATAGGAGCGGCAGCCGTCCCCAACGCCGCCCCGTGGGTGATCGGCGTAAAATGAAGCACAAGCTGTAGAACAGCTCCGCCCCAATATCAGGAGACATGCGTGAATCATCCCGTGCCGCCGGCCCCGCTACGCCGGCCGTTTCCCGCCGAGTTGCTGACTGCCCTCAAAGCCGTTTTCGGCGAACGCGTGTCCACCGCGGAAGCCGTGCGCACCCACCATGGCCGCGACGAATCGCCGTTCGATCCCCAACTGCCCGACGCCGTCGTATTCGCGCGCAATACGGAAGACGTGCAAACCATCGTCAGGCTGTGCGGCCAGTACAACGTACCGATCATCCCTTACGGCAACGGTTCGTCGCTCGAAGGGCATCTACTGGCGGTGCAAGGCGGCGTATCGATCGACCTGTCGGAAATGAACCGCGTGTTGTCGATCAACGCCGAAGACCTGACCGTCACCGTCGAACCCGGTATTTCGCGCAAGCAGTTGAACGAAGCACTGCGCGACACCGGCCTGTTTTTCCCGATCGACCCGGGTGCTGACGCGAGCATCGGCGGCATGTCGGCCACGCGCGCCTCGGGCACCAACGCCGTGCGCTACGGCACGATGCGCGAGAACGTACTCGGGCTGACGGTGGTTCTCGCCGACGGCCGCGTGATCAAGACCGGCACGCGCGCGCGCAAGTCGTCGGCGGGTTACGACCTCACGCGTTTGTTCGTCGGCTCGGAAGGCACGCTCGGCGTGATTACCGAAATCACCGTTCGCCTGTATCCGCAACCGGAAGCGGTCTCGGCCGCGGTCTGCACGTTCCCATCGATGGGCGATGCGGTGCACGCGGTCATCGAAACGATTCAGATGGGCGTGCCGATTGCACGCGTCGAGTTCGTCGACTCGCTTGCGATCCGCTCGATCAATCGCCATTCGAACCTGACGTTGCGTGAGGCTCCCACGCTCTTCTTCGAATTCCACGGCACTGAAGCCAGTGTGAAAGAGCAAGCCGAACTCGTGCAGGAGCTCGCCGCGCAGAATGCCGGCGAAGGCTTCGAATGGGCCACCCGGCCGGAAGACCGCAGCCGCCTGTGGAACGCGCGCCACAACGCCTATTTCGCGATGTTGCAACTGAAACCCGGCTGCCGCGCCGTCACGACGGATGTGTGCGTGCCGATCTCGCGTCTCGCGGAATGCGTGATGGAAACCGAGCTGGATCTGAAGGAGTCGCCGCTGCCCTGCCCGATCGTCGGCCATGTCGGCGACGGCAACTTCCACGTCGCGATCCTCATCGATCCGAACAAGCCCGAAGAGCTCGTCGAGGCCGAGCGCCTGAACCATCTCATCGTGCAACGCGCGCTGCGCATGGACGGCACCTGCACGGGCGAGCACGGTGTCGGTCTGCATAAGATGAACTTCCTGCTCGAAGAACACGGCGAAGTCGCGGTCGACACGATGCGCTCCATCAAACACGCGCTCGATCCGCACAATCTGATGAACCCGGGCAAGATCTTTTCCTGGGCGGCTTGAGAAATCGTCAACGCTCAAGGGGCGGCAGCGGCAACGCCAACTGCCGCACAACCAGGCTTGACCGGGCACGCAGCGTGAAAGACACGAGGAGACAAGTCATATGAACGCACCCGTCGAACTGACGGCTGAAGTTCTCGCCCAGCGCCAGCGCGAAGTCGTGCAGGCGCTGATGGCCGTGCTGCCGAACCACTGTCTGCTGTATCGCGAAGAAGACACCGTCGCCTACGAGTGCGACGGCCTCGCCGCGTACAGACGTCTGCCGCTCGCGGTCGCATTGCCCGAGACGGAATCGCAGGTCCAGCGCATCGTGCAGATCTGCCACCGGCTCGACGTGCCGATCGTGCCGCGCGGCGCGGGCACCGGTTTGTCCGGTGGGGCAATGCCGATCCGGCACGGCGTGGTGGTGTCGCTTGCGCGCTTCCGCAAGATCGTCGAAGTCGACTCGTACGCCCGGACCGCGACCGTGCAACCGGGGGTGCGCAATCTGTCGATCTCCGAAGCCGCCGCGCCCTACGGCCTTTACTACGCGCCCGATCCGTCGTCGCAGATCGCCTGCACGATCGGCGGCAACGTCTCCGAGAATTCGGGCGGCGTGCACTGCCTCAAGTACGGCCTTACCGTGCATAACGTGCTGCGTGTTCGCGCCGTGACGATGGAAGGCGACATCGTCGAATTCGGTTCGCTCGGGCCCGACGCGCCCGGGCTCGATCTGCTCGCGGTGCTGATCGGCAGCGAAGGCATGTTCGCGATCGTCACCGAAGTCACTGTCAAGCTGATCCCGAAGCCGCAAACGGCGCAGGTCATCATGGCCAGTTTCGACGACGTCGTCAAAGGCGGCAACGCGGTCGCCGGCATCATTGCAGCAGGCATCATTCCGGCCGGTTTGGAGATGATGGACAAACCGGCTACGCGCGCGGTCGAAGAATTCGTCAACGCGGGCTACGACCTCGACGCGGCGGCGATCCTGCTGTGCGAATCGGACGGCACGGCTGAAGAAGTCGCCGACGAAATCGTGCGCATGACCGCGGTGCTGCGCGAACAGGGTGCAACCCGCATCCAGATTTCGCGCTCGGAGAATGAACGGCTGCGCTTCTGGTCCGGGCGCAAGAATGCGTTTCCCGCGGCGGGCCGCATTTCGCCCGATTACTACTGCATGGACGGCACCGTGCCGCGCCGCAGTATCGGGCCGCTGCTGGCGCGCATCGAAGTCATGGAGAAGAAATACGGCCTGCGCTGCATCAACGTATTCCATGCCGGCGACGGCAACATGCATCCGCTGATCCTGTTCAACGGCAACGATATGGACGAGTGGCACCGGGCCGAAGCCTTCGGTTCAGACATTCTCGAAACCTGCGTGGAGCTGGGCGGCACGGTGACCGGCGAGCACGGCGTGGGCATCGAGAAAATCAATTCGATGTGCGTGCAGTTCTCGCCCGAAGAGCGCGACGCATTCCACGCGGTCAAACGCGCCTTCGACGCGCCGGGCTTGCTCAATCCCGACAAGGGCATTCCCACCCGCGCGCGTTGCGCCGAGTACGGCAAGATGCACGTGCGCGGCGGCTTGCTGCCGCACCCGGACCTGCCGCGGTTTTAAGACGGCTGATGCCGCTGCCGGCCCAAGACGGGCCCGCAGCGTCATATGGTGCGGCCGACGCCCGGCTCCGCGCCGCCTGTCCACATAGCGGGACCCCCCGCCCACGACCAGCCCGCCTCCCTGCGTGCGCTTCCCACCGGCACATCCACAAGTCCCAAGCCCCAAGCGCTTCCCCGCTCCCACCCTGATTACCCGATGCGGGTCCGCTCCGGGTTGCCAGCGCGCTGCCGCCCGGTACAATCAATCGAAACACAACGAAGCAGGACACCATGGAAGAGGACGACATCGTCGCCGTTTGGTCTGAACGCGTGCGTTCAGCCAGCGCCGAAGGGCGCACACTGCGCATCCGTGGCGGCGGCACCAAAGACTGGTACGGTCAGACGCTGGAAGGTGACATCCTCGACACGCGCGCTTATCGCGGCATCATCGCCTACGACCCGGCCGAGCTGGTCATCACGGCGCGCGCGGGCACGCCCCTGCTGGAGATCGAGGCCGCCCTCGCCGAACACCATCAGATGCTCGCCTTCGAGCCGCCCCACTTCGGGCCGCAGGCCACCTTCGGCGGCTGCATCGCGGCAGGCATCGCCGGGCCACGCCGCCCGTCGGCCGGTGCGGCGCGCGACTTCGTGCTGGGTGCGGTCATCATGAACGGCCAGGGCCAGGTGCTGCATTTTGGCGGCCAGGTGGTGAAGAACGTCGCCGGATACGACGTCTCCCGCTTGATGGCGGGTTCGCTGGGCACCCTTGGACTGATCCTTGAACTGTCGGTCAAGGTACTGCCGCTGCCGCAGGCCGAAACCACGCTCAAATTCGACATGAACGGCACCGATGCAGTCCGCAAGCTCAACGAATGGGGCGGCCGCCCGCTGCCGATCACGGCGAGCGCCTGGCGTCACGGCACGCTGGCCGTGCGGATGGCCGGCGCGGAAGCCGCGGTCAAAGCGGCGCGCACGGCGCTCGGCGGCGAAGTCGTCGATGCCGTCGAAGCGGAGCGCTTCTGGGCCGGCCTGCGCGAACAGACCGACTCGTTCTTTGCGGCCATCCCGCCGAAGGCCGCGCTCTGGCGCCTCGCGCTGCCGTCGATCACCGAGCCAATGCAATTGCCCGGCGCGCAACTGATGGAATGGGGCGGCGGCCAGCGCTGGTGGATCACCGACACTGACGCGCAAACCGTGCGCATCAGCGCCAAACAGGCCGGCGGCCACGCCACCATCTTTCGTAGCGGCTATGGCTACGACCGCAGCGCCGGAGTCTTCACACCGCTGCCCGCACCGCTGATGAAAATCCATCGCGGCCTGAAAACCGCCTTCGACCCGGCCCGCATCTTCAATCGCGGCCGCCTCTACCCCGACTTCTGAGCGACGCGATGCAAACCAACCTCGCGGACTTCATTCGCAACACGCCCGATGGCGACGAAGCCGACGCCATCCTGCGCAATTGCGTGCACTGCGGCTTCTGCACCGCGACCTGCCCGACCTATCAGATACTCGGCGACGAACTCGACGGCCCGCGCGGCCGCATCTATCTGATCAAGCAGATGGTGGAAGGCGCGGCGGTCACGCGCAGCACCCAGGTTCACCTGGACCGCTGCCTCACTTGCCGCAACTGCGAGACGACCTGCCCCTCCGGCGTGCAATACGGCCGGCTGGTCGAGATCGGTCGCAAGATCACCGAGGAAAAGGTCACGCGCCCGTTCGGCCAACGGATGGTGCGCCGGCTGCTCGCGAGCTTCGTGCCGAACAGCGCGCTGTTCACGCCGACCATGCGAATCGGTCAGCATATCCGCCCGCTCCTGCCGAAGAAACTGCGCGACAAGGTGCCCGCGCGCCAGCGTCCGCTCGAATGGCCGACCGCGAAACATCCGCGCAAGATGCTGATGCTCGCCGGCTGCGTGCAACCGTCGATGATGCCGAACGTCAACGTCGCGACGGCACGGGTGCTCGATGCGCTCGGCGTGGAAACGCTGATCGCGCCCGACGCAGGCTGTTGCGGTGCGATCCGTCTGCACCTGGGCTACAACGACGAAGCGCTCGACGACCTGCGCGCCAACATCGACGCGTGGTGGCCGTATATCGAACAGGGTGTCGAAGCGATCGTGATGAACGCGTCCGGCTGCGGCGCGACGGTCAAGGAATACGGGCATCTGCTGCGCAACGACCCCGCGTACGCGGAGAAGGCGCGCCGCGTGACCGAGCTGACGCGCGACGTCGCGGAGATTTTGCCGGAATTCGAAGAAGCGCTCGTCGCCGTGACACGCCGCCGCGCGATCCATACGGTGGCGTTCCATCCGCCGTGCACGTTGCAGCATGGTCAGCAGGTGCGCGGCAAGGTCGAACATCTGCTGACGGCGCTCGGCGTGGAAGTGCGCCTGCCCGCCGACAATCATCTCTGCTGCGGCTCGGCCGGGACTTATTCGCTGACCCAGCCCAAGCTCTCGTACGCACTGCGCGACCAGAAGCTCGAGCGGCTGCAGGCGCAGGAGCCGCAGGTGATCGTGTCGGCCAACGTCGGCTGCATTGCGCATCTGCAAAGCGGCACGTCCACGCCGGTCGCGCATTGGATCGAACTGGTGGAGCACATGTTGTCCGCCTGAGGCGAACGATTTCGACAATAAGCGCGGCACGTGGCTTGCGGTACATCACCGCAAGTGCGTGCGCCTATCCCGCAGGGGCATAAAGCGGCACGAGATGGCGGCGTCCGTATAATTCGATCATCGCCTTTCGCCAGACTTCCGGTTCCGTTCCATGCCCGATCTGATTCACAACCTCGAAGCGGTGCAGCAGCGCATTGTCCTCGCCGCGCAGGTAGCCGGACGCGATCCGCGTTCGATCACCCTGCTCGCGGTCTCGAAGACGTTTCCCGCCGAAGACGTGCGCGCCGCCTACGCAGCCGGCCAACGCGCGTTCGGTGAGAACTACGTGCAGGAATCCATCACCAAGATCGAAGCGCTGGCCGATCTGCGGGCCGCGCTCGAATGGCATTTCATCGGACCGTTGCAATCGAACAAGACGCGCCCGGTTGCCGAGAATTTCGATTGGGTGCATTCGGTCGACCGCCTGAAAATCGCACAACGGCTGTCGGAGCAGCGCCCCGACAACCTGCCGCCCTTGAACGTCTGCCTGCAGGTCAACATTAGCGGCGAAGCATCGAAAAGCGGTGCGAGCATTCCCGAGGCCGTCGAGGTCGCGCAGGCAATCGCCGCGCTGCCGAAACTGAACCTGCGCGGCCTGATGGCGATTCCGGAGCCGGCCGGCAGCATCGAAGAACAGCGCGCACCGCATCGGCAACTGCGTGAACTGTTCGAGCGTCTGCGTAACGACGGCCTCGAACTCGATACGCTCTCGATGGGCATGTCGAGCGACCTCGAAGCCGCCGTGCTGGAAGGCGCGACAATCGTGCGCGTCGGCACCGCGATTTTCGGCTCGCGCGATTACTCTCACTGACCGTTTCAGACCTTTCTCTTCTCGACACCTCACGGCACTTCTTTCGGAACATCATGAAAATTGCTTTTATCGGCGGTGGCAATATGGCCGCCGCGTTGATCGGCGGTCTCATCAAGCGCGGCGTCGCGCCCACTGACCTGTACGCAATCGACCCCAACGAAGACGCGCGCAAACGCAATGAGCAGCAATTCGGCGTCAAGACCGGCGCCGCCGCGGACGCTGCGCTCGCGTCGTACGACGCCGTCGTGCTGGCGGTGAAGCCGCAGATCCTGAAGAGTGTCGCCGAGGCACTGGCGCCGCATCTGACAGCGTCGCAACTGGCGATCAGCATCGTCGCGGGTATTCGCATGGATGACATGTCGCGCTGGCTGAACGGCCACGCGCGCATCGTGCGCGTGATGCCGAATACGCCCGCGCTGATCGGCATGGGCGTAACCGGCCTCGTCGCAACCGGCAGCGTCGACGAAGCCGGCCGCGCGCTCGCCTCTCAGGTGCTGGGCGCAGTTGGCGAAACCGTCTGGTTCGACGACGAAGCGAAAATCGACGCCGTCACCGCGATCTCGGGCAGTGGCCCTGCTTACGTGTTTTATTTCATCGAGGCGCTGCAGGAAGCCGCGCGCCAGCTCGGTATGGATGAAGCGCAAGGCCGCGCGCTGGCAGTCGCGACGTTCACGGGTGCCGCGCAATTGGCGGCGAACTCGGACGAGCCGCCGAGCCTGTTGCGCGAACGTGTGACGTCGAAGGGCGGCACCACGGCGGCCGCGCTGGCCTCGTTCGATGCGAGCGGGATCAAGGATGCGATCGTACGCGGCGCGCTTGCCGCCAATGCGCGCGCCAGGGAAATGGGCGACGAGTTCGGCAAGCTGTAAGGGCGCTCAGCTGGCGATCAGCTGGCAATTGCCAGCACGGCAGGAAAGTAGAAAGTACGCCCAAGGACGCTGCGCCTCGAACTCATCCGAGGCGGCGTCCGCGGCGGAACAGAAGCGCGCAAGAATTAAAACGAAGCCGCCGCGTAATTCGCTGCGATACCGACAAACAACGCGCCGCCCAGCCAGTTGTTATGACGGAACGCCGCGAAGCACGCCATGCGCTCGCGATTGCGGATCAGCGTGTAGTGATAGATCGCGCAGCCCACCGCCGCCGCCCATCCCAGCCAATACAACACGCCGAAGCCGAGCATGACGCCGATGCCGACGTAAATCCCCAGCGTCGCCGCATAGCACAGCATGATCGCCGCCACGTCAAAGCGGCCGAAGGTCAGCGCCGACGTGCGGATACCGATCTTGATGTCGTCGTCGCGATCGACCATCGCGTATTCGGTGTCGTACGCAACCGACCAGAACACGTTGGCCAACAGCATGACCCAGGCGAGCATCGGCACGTGATCCTGAATCGCGGCGAACGCCATCGGAATGCCGAAACCAAACGCGATGCCAAGATACGCCTGTGGAATCGCAAAGAAGCGCTTCGTGAACGGATACGAGCCGGCGACGAACAGCGCCGCCACCGACAACTCCTTCGTCAACGTATTCAGCGGCAGAATCAGCAGAAAGGCCAGCAGCGACAGGCCGGCCGCCAGCGCCACCGCTTCCCATGCCTTGATCTTGCCCGATGTGATCGGCCGGTTTTCCGTGCGCTTCACGTAGCGATCGAAGTCGCGATCCGCGTAATCGTTGATCGCGCAGCCCGCCGAGCGCATCAGCACAGTACCCACCGTGAAAATCACCAGCAGCGGCCACGACGGATGACCGTCGGAGGCAATCCACAGCGCATTAAGCGTCGGCCACAGCAGCAGCAGGCTGCCGATCGGCTTGTCCATGCGCACGAGGCGCAGATACAGGGGAAGTCGGGCGAACATGGGCGGATTCGATGAAGTGCAGACGGTGCCGCTATTTTACGGGATGCGGACTGAAGGCAGTCTTCAGGCGGGCGAAGCTGACCTTCCGGGTGCCAAAACCGAGGCCGCAACTGCAGCCTGGCCTTGAGCTACAGTTGAATCCGGATCCGGCACCGCAAAAAACAAAGCCTCCCGCAAAGGGAGGCTTTGTTTGTTTTGCTACTCAACTCAACTTAACGCTCAAGCGCCGCGCTGAAATTCCGGACACAACGCCCGGAACGCTAAAGCGAGCATTTAAGCCAGCATCGAGCGCAGCATCCACGCGGTCTTTTCGTGCGTTTGCATGCGTTGCGTCAGCAGGTCAGCGGTCGGCTCGTCGTTGGCGGCTTCCGTCGACGGGAAAATCGCGCGCGCGGTGCGCACCACGGCTTCCTGGCCTTCCACCAACTGGCGGATCATGTCTTCCGCTGCCGGCACGCCGTCCGCTTCCGGAATCGACGACAGCTTCGCGAATTCCTTGTAGCTGCCCGGCGCATGCACGCCCAGTGCGCGGATGCGTTCAGCGATCGAATCGACCGCAAGCGCCAGCTCGTTGTACTGCGTTTCGAACATCAGATGCAGCGTGTTGAACATCGGACCCGTCACGTTCCAGTGGAAGTTGTGGGTCTTCAGATAAAGCGTGTAGGTGTCGGCGAGCAAGCGCGACAGACCTTCTGCGATCTTCTTGCGATCCTTGTCGCTGATTCCGATATTGACGTGCTGTACAGCTTCTTTCTTGGCCATGATGACTCCTTTGAAGAGTGATACGAACCGGTAGGTAGAGTGACGGCGTGCGGCTAGCAAACCCGGCACGTCGAACGCCCGCCAGTTTAGCTTAGAAAGCCGCTGCGTTCGTGTGACGCGTGGTCGCTTGCCGCACCCGTAATCCCGCGTTCAATCACGCACCCAATGCATGTTGCACGGCTTGCGCGACGATCACCACGAGTCCGCTCGAGAAGATCGCGAATCCGACTGCCTTGCGCAGCGTCGATGCGTAGTGCCGTTGCTTGCCGCGAGCGGCCGGCGAGCCGCCAATGGCGGACATCATCATCTGGATCATGATCGTGCTTCCTCGATTCGTATCAATACCGGCGGGGCGCCGATGCGCCCCGTCCTGCTACATCAACTCACTTCAACTGCTCACTTCTTGCCGCCTTCGGCAAGTTCGGCCAACGCGGCGATCACGCCTTGCGCATAAGCCGGATCGGCGCGACGGAAATGTTCGATCTGACGCGCGACGATCTCTTGCGGCACACCGTTGATATGGCGTGCGATGTTGCCGAACAGCCGCTGACGCTGCGCCGCATCGAAAAGTGCAAACAGCATGCCCGGCTGCGTGTAGTAGTCCTCGTCCTCGCGATGCTCGTAACGATCGACCGTCCCCGCTGCGAGCGGCGGCTCCGCCGCGTTGCTGTCCTGCGCGAAGTCGCCGAAGCGATTCGGCTCGTAATTCACGTTGCCGCCGAGGTTGCCATCCGTGCGCATCGCACCGTCGCGATGGAACGAATGGTGGACCGGGCAGCGCGGCGCATTCACCGGAATCTGATGGTGATTGATCCCGAGGCGATAACGCTGCGTGTCGCCATATGAGAACAAACGGCCTTGCAACAGACGGTCCGGCGAGAAGCCGATACCCGGCACCACGTTGGCGGGTGTGAACGCGGCCTGCTCCACATCCGCGAAATAGTTCGCCGCGTTGCGATTCAGTTCGATCGTGCCGACGTCGATCAACGGGTAGTCCTTTTGCGACCACACCTTCGTGATGTCGAACGGATTGAAGCGATAGTTCGCGGCTTCCGCTTCCGGCATCACCTGAATCGCAAAACGCCATTTCGGGAAGTTGCCTGCGTCGATGCTCGTGAGCAGATCCTGTTGCGCGCTTTCACGGTTCTGTGCGACTACTTGTGCCGCTTCGGCATCGGTAAAGTTCTCAATACCTTGCATCGACTTGAAATGGAACTTCACCCAGAAACGCTCGTTGTTCGCGTTGATGAACGAGTACGTGTGCGAGCCGAAGCCATGCATCTGGCGGAAGTTCTGCGGAATGCCGCGATCGCTCATCAGGATGGTGACCTGATGCAACGACTCCGGATGACGCGACCAGAAATCCCATGCCGCGATATTGCTGCGCATGTTGGTGTACGGGTCGCGTTTTTGCGTGTGGATGAAGTCCGGAAATTTCAGCGGATCGCGGATGAAGAACACCGGCGTGTTGTTGCCGACTACGTCCCAGTTGCCTTCTTCCGTGTAGAACTTGATCGAGAAACCGCGCACGTCGCGTTCCGCGTCGGCGGCGCCGCGTTCGCCCGCCACCGTCGAGAAGCGCATGAAGAGCGGCGTGTCCTTGCCGACCTCGGCGAACACCTTCGCCTTCGTGAAACGCGAGATGTCCTGCGTGACTTTCAGCGTGCCGAATGCGCCCGAACCTTTGGCGTGAACGCGGCGTTCGGGAATCACTTCGCGGTCGAAGTGAGCGAGTTTTTCGAGCAGCCAGACGTCTTGCAGGACGACCGGACCGCGCGCGCCGGCGGTCATCGAGTTCTGGTTGTCGGCGATGGGTGCGCCGGCTGCATTGGTGAGCTTACGTTCGGACATGCGGTACTCCTGAGTGGCTTTGATCGGAAACGGAATGCGGGGAGAGGTGCGGCGCGCTGATGCCTACGGCTTATGCGGACAGGGCCCGATCGACCAGCAAGGACAACGCAACCGTGCCCATGCCGCGCACCGACGCGGCGAACGTGCCGGTGCTGCCGGTGGTCATGCGGGCGGGTTGAGCGAGGACAGTTGGGGCTTGCTGCGAGTTCGGCTGCGTCATGATTTCCTCCGGGTCTGATGGGATCGGGCGATCCATGGAGGAAACTATAACAATGCTATCGAATTAACGTGTTTGATTAATTATATCTATTCGATAGGGAATTCGACAATCGGCGCCTTGAGTGCCGCCGGACCGGCCGCAGAGAGTGTGCGGCCGGTCCGGCGTGGGCGCGGGTATAGCCGGTCAGTTGACGGCGACAGGCAGATCGAGCTTTTTGACGCCCGTCAGATCGCAGGCGTTGATGGCGTCGCAGATGGCGTCGATCGCGGGCGTCCGCGTGAAGCTCTTGCGCCACGCAAGCACCACACGGCGATCCGGCACAGGTTCGTCGAAGGCGACATAGCTGAGCAGACCCGCGTCGATACCGCCGGCGTGCGGCTTGACCTCCTGCACCGACATGCGCGGCAGCACGGTAATGCCGACACCGCTCGCCACCATATGGCGGATGGTTTCCAGCGACGAACCTTCGAAGGTCTTCTGGATGCCGTCCGCGTTCTGCGAGAAACGCATCAGTTCCGGGCAGACGCCCAGCACATGGTCGCGGAAGCAGTGGCCGCTGCCGAGCAGCAGCATGGTTTCCTGCTTCAGATCCTCGGCGTCGATCTTCGCGCGGTTTTCCCACGCGTGACCGGAGGGCAGTGCGACGACAAACGGCTCGTCATAGAGCGGACGTTGCATGAGACCCGTTTCCGGGAACGGCAGCGCCATGATGGCGACGTCGATTTCGCCCTGCTTGAGCAGTTCGATCAGCTTGACCGTGTAATTTTCCTGCAGCATCAGCGGCATCTGCGGGACGCGCTTGATCATCTGTTTGACGAGCGTAGGCAGCAGATACGGCCCAATCGTATAGATGACGCCGAGCCGCAACGGCCCGACCAGCGGGTCTTTGCCCTGTTTCGCGATCTCCTTGATGGCGAGCGTTTGTTCGAGGACGCGCTGCGCCTGCGTGACAATCTGTTCGCCGATCGGCGTGACACTGACTTCGCTGGTGCCGCGCTCGAAGATCTGTACGTTGAGCTCGTCTTCGAGCTTTTTGATGGCCACCGACAGGGTCGGCTGGCTAACGAAACACGCTTCGGCGGCCCGGCCGAAGTGCCGTTCGCGGGCAACCGCGACGATGTATTTCAATTCGGTGAGCGTCATTGGGGGACCAATCAGTGCGATGAGTTCGATAGGTTCTAGTTATACACCTATAGGGTCGGTTCGCCAACTTTTTGGTCCTTTGCCGGCCTGGCTGACGAGCGTATCTGCCGTCAAGGACGCTTCCTCAAGCCTTCAGATACTGCTCCCGCGCCCCGAGCCAGCGGGCCAGATGCTGCAACACCACCTCCGGATACTTTTCGAGCAAAGCCGCGGCGGCCTCTCTGGCCGGCTCGATGAGCCACTGGTCATTCTGGAGATCGGCAAACCTCAACATGGCCGCGCCGGACTGCCGGGCGCCCAGAAACTCTCCCGGACCGCGAATCTCGAGGTCGCGCCGGGCGATTTCGAAGCCGTCGGTCGTCTCGCGCATAGTCTGCAAGCGCGCCCGCGCCGTCATCGAGAGTGGACCGGTATAGAGCAACACGCAGACCGAAGCCGCACTCCCACGCCCCACCCGCCCGCGCAACTGATGCAACTGCGCGAGGCCGAACCGCTCGGCATGTTCGATCACCATCAGCGACGCATTCGGCACATCGACACCCACTTCGATCACCGTCGTCGCCACCAGAAGCTGCACTTCGTTGCGCGTGAATGCATCCATCACTGCGGCCTTCTCCGCCGGCGCAAGGCGTCCGTGCACCAGCCCGACGTTCAACTCGGGCAACGCGGCCACTAGCGTCTCGTAGGTCTCCACCGCGGTCTGCAACTGCAAGGTCTCGCTTTCCTCGATCAACGGACACACCCAGTACACCTGGCGCCCCGTCAATGCAGCCTCGCGCACGCGGCCGATCACCTCTTCGCGCCGCGCATCGGAAACGAGCTTGGTCAGAATCGGCGTGCGTCCAGGCGGCAATTCGTCGATGGTCGAGACGTCGAGGTCGGCGTAATAGGTCATCGCCAGCGTGCGCGGAATCGGCGTCGCCGACATCATCAATTGGTGCGGCTGGAAATCGCTCGCCCCGTCGGCGGCGTTCTGCGCCTTGGCGCGCAAGGCGAGGCGCTGGGCCACGCCGAAGCGATGCTGTTCGTCGACGATCACCAACCCCAGCCGCGCGAACTCGACTGCGTCCTGGATGATCGCGTGCGTGCCGATGACGAGCTGCGCAGTACCAAGCGCCGCTGCTTCAATCGCAGCGCGCTTTTCCTTCGCCTTCAGACTGCCGGCGAGCCACGCGACGCTTACGCCGAGCGGCTCCAGCCAGCCGCGCAATTTGCGCGCGTGCTGTTCGGCGAGAATTTCGGTCGGCGCCATCAGCGCGGCCTGATAGCCGGCGTCGATCGCCTGTGCCGCTGCCAGCGCGGCCACGATCGTCTTACCACTGCCGACGTCACCCTGCAGCAAGCGCTGCATCGGATGAGGCTGCGTCAAATCGAGCGCGATCTCGCCGCCCACGCGCTCCTGCGCCGCCGTCAGTGAAAACGGCAGCGCCTTCAGCAAACGCGCCACCAGCGCCGCTTCGTCGCCCAGCTTGCGGCGCGGCATGGCCGGCGCCGCACGGGTGCGGCGCTCGTCATGGGCGCGCTTCAACGACATCTGCTGCGCCAGCAATTCTTCGAACTTGATCCGCACCCACGCCGGATGCGTGCCATCCATCAGCGCGTTTTCATCGGCTTGCACGCCCGGGTGATGCAGCGTGCGCACCGCCTCCATCAGCGCCGGCACGCCGAGCGGCTGCAAATAAGCTTGCGCGATCGGCTCGGGCAACAACTCCGGCAACGAGGTGCGCGACAACGCGTTGTCGATCGATTTGCGCAGATACGCCTGGGTCACGCCCGCAGTGCTCGGATAGACCGGCGTCAGCGCTTGCGGCAGCGGCGTGTCTTCGTCGACCACGCGCACTGCCGGGTGCACCATCTCCATGCCGAAGAAACCGCCACGTACGTCGCCGCGCACGCGTAGCCGCGCGCCGATTGCCATCTGCTTGACCTGCGAACCGTAGAAATTCAGAAAGCGGAGCACGAGTTCGTCGCCGGCGTCGTCGCGCAGTTTCACCAGCAGTTGGCGGCGCGGGCGATAGGCGATCTCGTTGTCGAACACCACGCCTTCGGTCTGCGAGATGCCACCCGGCAGCAAATGCCCGATCGGTGTCAGCGAGGTCTCGTCTTCGTAGCGCATCGGCAGGTGCAACACCAGATCGATGTCGCGCGTGAGACCGAGTTTGGCGAGCTTGTCGACGGGTTTGGCCGCGGGCTTGGCGCCGGCTTCGGCTGCAGGCTTCCTGGCGGCTTTGCCCGCGGATTTGCCGGCAGGCTTGTCGCCGAATGGGTCAACCATTTCGCCTTCACGCGCGGCGTTGTCGCTCTCCGGCGCGACGCCACCGCCAAGGTCGTTCTGATCGGCCGCCGCTGCTTTGCCCCGCGAGACGCGGCGCTTCGGCTCGGCGCTCACTTCATCGGTAGCGGAGGGCAATCGGCGTTCGGACAAAGGCATGGGTTGCTTCGCAAGTACAATATCGGCTGTCAAAGGTGTCGCCGCCAAGCAGCACGCGGGCTCGCGGGCCGCTCCGGCGTCCCGCAATCATAGCCGCCCGGCTCCGGCTTCGGCTCAATTCAGTCCCAATTCGCTTCCAGTCGTCCGCATGTTTACGCTTTCCGATTTCGATTTCGATCTGCCGCCCGAGCTGATCGCGCAAGTCGCGCTGCCCGAGCGCAGCGCCAGCCGTCTGCTTGAAGTGGCCCACACGGCCGACGCGAGCGACGCCGCGCACCTGATCGACCGCCGCTTCGCCGAGTTGCCCGAGTGCATCGCGCCTGGCGATCTACTGGTCTTCAACGATACCAAAGTCCTGAAGGCACGCTTCCTCGGCCAGAAGGCCAGTGGCGGCAAGATTGAAGTGCTGGTAGAGCGCCTCACGGGCGAGCGCACCGCGCTCGCGCAGATCCGCGCGAGCAAGAGCCCGCAGCCGGGCACCACGATTCGTCTCGCCGACGCGTTCGACGTGACAGTCGGCGAACGCGTCGAGCCGTTCTACACGCTGCATTTCCCGGACGACTGTCTCACGCTGATCGAGCAATTCGGCCGCCTGCCACTGCCGCCGTACATCGAGCACGACCCCGACGCGACCGACGAAACCCGCTATCAGACGGTGTTTGCGCAAAACCCGGGCGCGGTGGCCGCACCCACTGCCGGCCTGCATTTCGACGACGCACTGCTCGCGCGACTCGACGCTCGCGGCGTGGAGCGCGCGACGCTGACGCTGCACGTCGGCGCGGGCACCTTCCAGCCGGTGCGGGTGGAGAATCTGGCCGAGCACAAGATGCACAGCGAGTGGTATCACCTGCCGCAATCGCTCGCCGACAAGATCGCGGCGACGCGTGCGCGCGGCAACCGCGTGATCGCCGTGGGCACGACGTCGATGCGCGCGCTCGAAGCCGCCGCGCGCGATGCTGAAGCCGCCGGACGCCCGCTCGGCGCGGCCAGCACGGAAACCGACATCTTCATCACGCCGGGCTATAAATTCCGCGTGGTTGACCGGCTGGTGACCAATTTCCATTTGCCGAAGTCGACATTGCTGATGCTGGTGTCGGCTTTCGCGGGCGTAGAAACGATTCGCGAGGCTTACCGCCACGCGATCGAACAGCGTTACCGCTTCTTTAGCTATGGCGACGCGATGCTGCTCACGCGCCGCGACGCTTGAACCGTTTTTTTACCCAGCCGCCGTGGCCTACCCGGCGGCGTTCATCATTTGCGCCGGACTGTTCTCCGGTAGCACAGGAGTCCCCCATGACCGACGGTCATACCCACGATACAAGCGGTACCTGCACTACCTGCGCGAGCCACGGCGAGCGCCCTGACAACGGCCTCAAATTCGAACTGCTCGGCACTGACGGCCAGGCACGCCGCGGCCGCGTTACGCTGAATCACGGCGTGGTCGAAACGCCGATCTTCATGCCGGTCGGCACCTACGGCACGGTGAAGGCGGTCCAGCCGCGCGAGCTCGAAGAAATGCACGCGCAGATCATCCTCGGCAACACCTTCCACCTGTGGCTGCGCCCGGGCCTGGAGACGATCGAGGCGCACGGCGGCCTGCACGGCTTCATGGGCTGGAAGAAGCCGATCCTGACGGATTCGGGTGGTTTTCAGGTATTTTCGCTTGGTGATCTGCGCAAGATCACAGAAGATGGCGTCACGTTCGCGTCACCCATCAACGGCGACAAGCTCTTCCTGTCGCCGGAAGTGTCGATGCAGATCCAGAAGGTGCTGAACTCGGACATCGTCATGCAGTTCGACGAATGCACGCCCTACGCGACCAACAACGTGCCGACTTCGCATCAGGAAGCCGCCGATTCGATGCGCATGTCGATGCGCTGGGCCAAGCGCTCGATCAACGAATTCAACCGCCTCGGCAATCCGAACGCGTTGTTCGGCATCGTCCAGGGCGGCATGTTCGAAGACCTGCGCGACGAATCGCTGGCGGGTCTCGCTGAGATGGATTTCCACGGTCTCGCGATCGGCGGCCTGTCCGTCGGCGAGCCGAAAGAAGACATGATGCGCGTGCTGAATCACATCGGCCCCAAGCTGCCGGCCGACAAGCCGCACTACCTGATGGGCGTCGGCACGCCCGAAGACCTGGTGGCGGGCGTAGCCGCCGGCGTCGACATGTTCGACTGCGTGATGCCGACCCGCAACGCGCGCAACGGCTGGCTCTTCACCCGTTTCGGCGACATCAAGATCCGCAACGCCGCGCACAAGAACTCGCTGCGCCCGCTCGACGAGCAATGCGGCTGCTACACCTGCCGAAATTTCACACGCGGCTACCTGCATCATCTGCATCGTGTAGGGGAAATCCTCGGTGCGCAATTGAACACGATTCACAACCTGCACTACTACCTCGAATTGATGCAGGAAATGCGCGACGCGATCGACGCAAAACTGTTCGAGCCTTTCCGCAAGCGCTTCCACGAGGACCGCGCGCGCGGCATCGATTAGCCGGCATTTGGGAATCAGCTGACGAATTTGCCGGAGGAATCCGCTTGCGTCGCGCGGAAAACCTTACAATTAACTTTCGCGCACGGCAAAAAGGCTTTAAACGGTTGATCGGAAAGCCGATTCGCCGCGCCGACCCCTGTCAGGCCAGTGGTAGAATAACCGGCTGATTTTTTTGATCGTTTTGATTTATAACGGAGAGACCAACGTGTCGTTCATTTCCAATGCCTTTGCCCAAGGCACAGCAACAGGTGGCATTGAATCGAACCTGATGAGCTTCCTGCCGCTGATCCTGATGTTCGGCGTGCTGTACTTCATCATGATTCGCCCGCAAATGAAGCGCCAGAAGGAACACCGCAACATGCTCGCCGCCATGGCCAAGGGCGACGAAGTGGTGACGAATGGCGGCATCGTCGGCAAGGTGACCAAGGTGGGTGAAGCTTACGTCGGCGTCGAAATCTCGGAAGGCACGGAAATCACCGTGCAAAAAGCGTCGGTCACGACGATTCTCCCGAAGGGCACGATCAAGTCGCTGTAAGGCCTGCTCTCTCGCGTCCGGCGCGGCCTCGCCAGCAGTTCTCGCAGCACAACGCTGAACTGCCCGCGCTCATCGCCGGACGCATCGCTTCCAAGCCAACCTTCCCGTTGGACCACTCATGAATCGCTACCCCCTCTGGAAATACGCCGTGATGCTGGTGGCTCTGGTCATCGGCCTCGTGTACACGCTGCCCAATCTGTTCGGCGAAGCGCCGGCGGTGCAGGTGTCGAGCGGCAAGGCAACGGTCAAGCTCGACTCGACCACGCTGTCGGCAGTCGAAACGGCGCTTGCCGCCAATCAGATCAAGCCTGACGAAGTCACGTTCGACAACTCGTCGACCAACGCGAACATCCGCGTGCGCCTGCTGGACACCGACACGCAATTGCGCGTGAAGGATCTGCTGCAGAAGTCGCTGAACAGCGACCCGACCGACCCGCAATTCATCGTCGCACTGAACCTGCAAAGCGCGTCGCCGCGCTGGCTGACCGCCCTGCATGCGCTGCCGATGTACCTCGGTCTGGACTTGCGCGGTGGCGTGCACTTCCTGCTGCAGGTCGACATGGCCGGCGCGCTCAACAAGAAGCTCGACTCCGACGCTTCGGATGCACGCACCATGCTGCGTGACAACAACATCCGCGACGGCGGCGTGAACCGCGTCAACCAGACGGTGGTGATCAATTTCGCCGACCAGGCCACGGCAGACGCGGCATCCAAGCAACTGGGCCGCGGCATCAGCGAACTCCAGTGGGCCTCGCAAGCGAACCCGGACGGCGGTGTGCAACTGGTCGGCACGTTCACGCCGGCGGTGCAGAAAGCCGTGCAGGACGCCGCGCTCAAGCAGAACATCACCACGCTGCATAACCGCGTGAACGAACTCGGCGTGGCCGAGCCGGTGATCCAGCAGCAAGGCTCGGACCGTATCGTCGTCGAACTGCCGGGTGTGCAGGACACGGCGAAGGCCAAGGACATCATCGGCCGTACGGCAACGCTCGAAGCGCGCCTCGCCGACCCGGTCAACACGCATCCGAATCCGTCCGATCCGGTGCCGCCGGGTGACGAATTGTTCACCCAAGGCAACCAGACGCCGGTGCTGCTGCGCAAGCAGATCATCTTCACGGGTGACCGCATTATCGACGCGTCGGCAGGCTTCGACGAACATCAGCGTCCGTCCGTGAACATCCGCCTCGACTCGGCCGGTGGCCGCGCGGTGCGCAGTGTCTCGCGCGACAACATCGGCAAGCCGATGGCCATGGTGCTGTTCGAAAAGGGCAAGGGCGAAGTGCTGACGGTGGCGACCATCCAGTCGGAACTGGGCGACCGCTTCCAGATCACTGGCCAAGCCACGCCGCAAGGCGCCGCCGACCTCGCGCTGCTGCTGCGCGCCGGTTCGCTGGCAGCGCCGATGGACATCATCGAAGAACGCACGATCGGCCCGAGCCTCGGCGCGGACAACATCCAGAAGGGCTTCCACTCGGTGGTGTGGGGCTTCGTGGCAATCGCCGTCTTCATGATCGCGTACTACATGCTGTTCGGCGTGATCTCGATGATCGGCCTGTCGGTCAACCTGTTGCTGCTGATCGCCGTGCTGTCCATGTTGCAGGCCACGCTCACCTTGCCGGGTATCGCCGCTATCGCGCTCGCGCTCGGTATGGCGATCGACGCGAACGTGCTGATCAATGAGCGCGTGCGCGAAGAACTGCGCCACGGCGCGCCGCCGCAACTGGCGATCCAGAACGGCTACGCGCATGCATGGGCGACGATTCTCGACTCGAACGTCACCACGCTGATCGCCGGCCTCGCGCTGCTCGCCTTCGGCTCCGGCCCGGTGCGTGGCTTTGCGATGGTCCACTGTATCGGCATCCTGACCTCGATGTTCTCGGCGGTGTTCTTCTCGCGTGGCCTCGTGAACCTCTGGTACGGCGGCAAGAAGAAGCTCAAGTCGCTGGCCATTGGCCAGGTGTGGCGTCCGCAACCGGAAGGTATCGACGGTGCCGCCGCTTACCTCGGCAACGAAGATGCCGCGACCGACACAGCACGAGCCGTCGCTGCGGCAAGCGCCAAGCCCAAGGCCAAAGCTGCGGCCCAGGCGCGTGCCAAGCCGACTGTGCGCCGTCGCGACGCGTCGGGTTCGTCGAACACGCCGCAGAAACCGGGTTCATCCCGCTGAGCCCCGGAGAACAAGACCATGGAATTTTTCCGTTTTCGCAAAGACATTCCGTTCATGCGGCATGCGTTGATTTTCAACGTAATCTCGCTGCTGACGTTCGTCGCTGCTGTGTTTTTCCTGCTGCATCGCGGGCTGCATCTGTCGGTGGAATTCACCGGCGGTACCGTCGTCGAAGTGCAGTATCCGGGCGCCGCGCCGCTCGATCCGGTGCGCAGCACGCTCGGCAAGCTCGGTTATGCCGACGCTCAGGTGCAGAACTTCGGCACCTCGCGCGATGTGCTGATCCGTCTGCCGCTCAAGCAGGGCTACACGTCGGCTCAACAGAGCGACCAGGTGATGGGCGCGCTGAAGGCCGACACGCCGGAAGTGCAATTGCAGCGTGTCGAATTCGTCGGCCCGCAGGTCGGCAAGGAACTCGCTACCGACGGCCTGCTTGCGCTGGCCTGTGTGGTGGTCGGCATCGTGATCTACCTGTCGTTCCGCTTTGAGTGGAAATATGCAGTAGCCGGCGTGATCGCTAACTTGCACGACGTGATCATCATTCTCGGCTTCTTCGCGTTCTTCCAGTGGGAGTTCTCGCTGTCGGTACTGGCCGCGGTGCTCGCGGTGCTCGGCTACTCGGTGAACGAATCCGTCGTTATCTTCGACCGGATTCGTGAAACCTTCCGCCGCGAACGCAAGATGACCGTGATCGAGGTGATCAACCACGCGATTACCAGCACCATGTCGCGCACGATCATCACGCACGGCTGTACGCAGATGATGGTGCTGTCGATGTTCCTGTTCGGCGGTCCAACGCTGCACTACTTCGCTCTGGCGCTGACGGTCGGTATTCTGTTCGGTATCTACTCGTCGGTGTTCGTCGCCGCGGCGCTCGCCATGTGGCTCGGCGTGAAGCGTGAAGATCTGGTGAAGGACAAGAAGGAACGCGTCGATCCGGACGATCCAAACGCAGGCGCGCAAGTTTGAGCTTGCTGTAGTCAGACCTCGCAATAAGAAAGGCCGGTTCTCTCGAACCGGCCTTTTGCGTTTACCGCGTTTATCGCCTTTGCCGAGCGTTAGCGAAACCCGAGCTTACGCCGCGCCGCCATCAGCGCCACCAGGCTCACGACCGCGGCAAATATCATGTAGTAGCTCGGCGCCGCCTTCGACCCCGTGAAGCTGATCAGCCACGCGATGATGAACGGTCCAAAGCCGCCGAAGATCGTCACGGCGATGTTATAGGCCAGCGACATGCCCGTCGTACGCGTCTGCACCGGGAACATCTCCGAGAGCAAACCCGGCAGCGCCGCAAAGTAGCCCGTCATCAGAAAGCCGAACACCACCTGCAGCGCGATCAGCGTGCCGAAGGTCGGATGCGCGACCAGATACACGAACGCCGGATTGATCAGCACGAGCAGCAACAGCGCCGAGATCAGCATGATCGTGGTGCGCCCGTGGCGGTCCGACAGATGACCGACCAGCGGCGAGAACACCATCTGGATCACGCCGGTCAGCGCAATCGCCGCGAACGCGACCGAAGGCGCCAGCCCCAACTGCTTCACGCCATATGTCGGCATGAACAGCACCAGATAGGTCGACACAGTACCGAGCACTACCACGCCAATCGCAATCACGAGGCGCAGTTTCTGGCTCGTGAACGTGTCGCGCAGCGGCGTCGTGGTGGTTTCCGCCGCGAGAAACTCAGGCGTTTCGTCGAGCTTGGTGCGGATGTACCACGCGACCGGTCCGATCAGGAGACCAAAGAAGAACGGTACGCGCCAGCCCCACGAGGCCATCTGCTCGGGCGACAGCTTGCCGGTCAACAACACGCCGAAGCCGGCCGCGAGCAGCGTGGTGAGCCCCTGGCTCGCGACCTGCCAGCTTGCGAAGAAACCGCGCCGCCCCGGTACGTGTTCCGCGAGAAAAGCCGTGGCGCTGCCGAACTCGCCGCCGGCCGAAAAGCCTTGCATCAAACGCGCGACCACGAGAATCACGGGCGCGGCAATGCCGATGCTCTGATACGTCGGCAGAAGCGCGATGATCAGCGTGCCGCACATCATCAGCAGGATCGACAGCGTGAGCGCCGCTTTGCGTCCGGCGCGGTCGGCGTAAGCGCCGATCACGATCGCGCCGAGCGGCCGCATGAAGAACGACACGCCGAAGGTGCCGAGCGTCAGCAGCAGCGAGATCGTGTCGTTACCCGCCGGGAAAAACAGCTTCGCGATGGTGACCGCGAAAAAGCCGTACACCACCAGATCGAACCATTCCAGCGCATTACCGATCGAGGCGGCGACCACCGCGCGCCACGAATTCCGCCGGCTCCCCGCCAGACTTGCCGCTGTCGTTGTATTCATGCAGATCTCCAATGCGCGCGAAATATTGTTAACGTAGGTCTTACGCTGGATCTTGCCGAACTGGGTGCGCGCACAACCAATGCGGTGTCAGCGCTCTATGTACCTGAAAAATTAAAACGGCGCGAGCGGCAAATCGCTCGCGGCCATTGCACAAGGCTTCCGGCGTTTCAGACAGGCAATAAAAAACCGCTTCATCGCAAAAGCGAACGAAGCGGTTTTTTTGTTGCGGCGCAACGGCCGCGCCATAAGTGGCTTTGAATACGAGCCGGCTAAGATGCTCGTTAAAGCGCTTATTGCTTGATGCCTTCGGCCTGGATATGCAGCTTGGTGTCCATGCTGAAGCCGTACTTCGCGCCGAAATCCATGCCGTAATCATTGCGGTTGAAATGCGCACTCGCTTCCACGCCGCACACTTCCCGCTTGAGCACCGGATGCTGCATGCACTTGAACGAGTCGATCGTCAGATTCAGCGGCTTGGTCACGCCATGCATCGTCAGGCTGCCGATCACCTGGACCGGCTTGTCGCCGTCGAACTTGATATCGGTACCCTTGTAGGTCACCGACGGATACTTCGTCACATCGAAGAAGGCGTCCGTCTTCAGATGCTCGTCGAGCTTGGTGTTGCCGGTTTCGACCGAAGCCGGGTCGACCGTGACGTCCACCGTGCCGGTCTTCGCTGCGCGGTCGAGCGTGACCGTGCCGGAGCTCTTGGTGAACTTGCCGCGCCACACTGAGAGGCCGCCGAGGTGATCCGCTTCAAAGCTCGGATACGTGTGGGTCGGGTCGAGCTGATAGGTATCGGCTGCAGCAAACGCGCCGAGCGAGAAAGAAGAAGCCAGTGCGCCGACAGCGATCAACAGGGATGTTTTCAATTCATGCTCCTTATGGTTCCGGAATTCCTGACTCGAAGGAAATCGGCCGCGCCCGGAGAGCGCGGCGAACGTCACTTGTGTGCTGCAACGATATGAAACTTGATCACCACGTCATCGGCCACCACCGAGGTGTCTTTCCATTCTCCGGTGCCGATGTCGAATTGCGAGCGCTTGATCGGTAGCGAGCCGTCGAACGTCTGGTTCGCGCCCTGCTGGGTGACCGTGACCGGCACCACGACGGTCTGCGATTTACCCTTGATGGTCAGCTTGCCGGTGACCTTGAACTGGTTGCCGCCGGCCGGGGCGATCGCGCTCGACACGAAGGTTGCAGTCGGATACGTCTTCGCGTCGAACCAGTCCTTGCCGCGCACCTGGTCGTTGTAGCTTTCGTCGCCGAGATCGTAACTGGCCACGTCGATGCTGAATTGCGCAGTGCCGTCGGCCGGTTTTGCCGGGTCGAACTTGACTTGCGCGGTGAACTTGCCGAACTTGCCTTCCACCGGCACGTTCATCTGCTTCGAGGTTGCCGTCACCGAACTCTTCGTGACGTCGACCTGGGCCAGCGCACTGCCGGCCGCGGTCAGCGAGGCCGCAGCGAACGCGGCGAGCATGTAGCGATAAAACGAAACTTTCATGGTTATCCTTATTTGATGAAAGGGAGCATGCGCGACAGCAGGCCGTCGCGGTCCAACCATTGATGCTTGAGCGCCGCAGCAACATGCAGCGCGACCAGCACGAGCAACGTGTAATTCAGCGCGATATGCACGTTCTTCAGCAACTCCTTGAGATGCGGGTCCGGTGCGATCAGGCGCGGCAGCGGAATCAGGCCGAGGTACACCACCGGGATGTTGGCTGCCGAGCTATACAGATAGCCGGAAGCGGGAATCACGATCATCAGCGCGTAGAGCAACAGATGCGTGAGATGCGCGGCGCCGCGCTGCCAGCCCGGCATGCGGCGCGGCATCGGCGGGGCCGCATGGGTGGCGCGCCACAGAATGCGCAGCACGGCGAGCGCGAACACCGTCACGCCGATCCATTTGTGCCAGGAGAAGTAGCGCAGCTTGGTGGGCGTGAAGCCAGGGATGTCGGTCATCACCCAACCAAGCGCGAAGCCGCACACGATCAGCAGCGCGATCAGCCAGTGAAGGGCAATGGCAGTCCGCGTGTATGACTCCCGGCCACCGAAAGAAGGATTGAGTGCCATGACAGGTCAACGCAAGCTAAGAGAGGTAAACGGCGCAGCCGGCTCTGCTATTCCACGCCGGCAATGCATGCTGCATCGTGCGACGCGACAGAAAAACATGGCGGCTGCGGCACACGCCAAGGCCGCCATGCTACCGCAAGCGGAAAAAGCTGGCAGTGTCGGCCAGAGTTAGCGCTTTAGCGCTTACTCTGGTCCCATGCAGAGCCCAGACCCGGAAAGTTTTCCCGCATGCAGAACGGTATTGAACAATTAGGGACGGACGGTGTCAGAGGTAAGCGCTTTTGTGTAAGACTATTCCCGATTCCAAAGCCGCCTGGTTGAGCGGTTGCGCCGGGTGCAATGGCCCGCCCCTCGGTGAAGCGCGTTTGGTACTATTGCTCCACGCTTTCTGCAGCCCTGCCCTGAAACGGGTATTGCACGCCTCCCATCACGTCGTTAGCCCTTCTGCCGTATGGACCATGACAACCTGATCGCGTGCCATGAATGCGATACGCTGTTCCGCAAGCCCCGGCTTGTCGGGCGGGTGGTCGCGCGCTGTCCGCGCTGCGGCGCGACGCTCTATCGCGGCGTCTCCCGCAAGCTCGACAGCATCTGTGCGATGACGCTGGCCGCGTTGATCACCTTCGTCATCGCTCAAGCCTTCCCGATCGTCGAACTCGATGCCAACGGCATCACCTCGCAAACCACGCTGTTCGGCGCGCTCGTCGCGTTATGGGGCGAGGACATGCAGATCGTCGCGGTCATGGTGTTCTGCTCGACCATCCTGTTTCCGCTGACCGAGCTGGTCGCGCTGCTCTATGTGCTGATCCCGCTGCGCTCGGGCTACGTGCCACCCGCCTTCAACCGTGTGTTGCGCGCCATTCAATTCGTGCGGCCGTGGGGCATGATCGAAGTGTTCATGCTCGGCGTGCTGATCACCATCGTGAAGATGGTGAGTCTCGCGCGCGTGATTCCGGAAGCGGCGCTATTCGCGTTCGGCGTGCTGACGCTGATGATCGCAGTGGTCGTCACGTTCGATCCGCGCGTGCTGTGGGATCTCGCCGACGAAATGGGCGAACGCGGTCAGCGGCCGTTGCCGCGTACTTCCGCGGACAGCGCGGCGGCTGCCGTCAGTTCGGTCGCCGGGCCGCCCGCGCCACCGGAAGTGCAAGGCGGGTCGCAATCCGCCCTACCGCCGGGCGCTCCGCCGGCCCCGCATCAGGGATGAGCGCACGATGAAATACATCACCGCGAAGCGCGCGGGCCTCGTCTCCTGCCATGCATGCGGACGCGTCGAGCCGCGCATCCGCTCCGTCACGACGCAGCACTGCAGCCGTTGCGGCGCGGTGCTGCACCGGCGCCATCCCGACAGCCTGATGCGCACGTGGGCGCTGCTGATCGCCGCCGCCTTGCTGTATATTCCCGCGAATCTGCTGCCGGTGATGCATACCTCGTCGCTGCTCGGTTCGGAAGACGACACCATCATGAGCGGTGTCGTGTACTTCTGGACCTCGGGCGACTGGCCTCTGGCCGTGATCGTGTTCATCGCCAGCATCATGGTGCCGATGCTCAAGCTCAGCGTGCTGGTGCTGCTCACGGCCACCGCGCAGCGCCGCTCGCGCTGGCGGCCGGAGCAACGCACCACGTTATACCGGATGGTCGAACGGATCGGGCGCTGGTCGATGCTCGACGTGTTCGTCGTCACGCTGACCGTCGCGCTGGTCCGTTTCAAGTCGCTTGCTGTGATCACGGCCGGCCCGGGCGCGATCGCCTTCGGCTCGGTGGTGATTCTGACGATGATGGCATCCATGCAATTCGATCCACGGCTCATCTGGGACAACGTGGAAGGCAGTACTCCCAAACCTCAGGACCTCGACCATGACTAGCCCGCAAGGACCGACGCCCGCCTCCGATGCGCCGCGCAACGATTCGAACGGACCCAAGCTGCCGCCCCAACTGCCAGACCCCGACATCGAGCCGAAGAGCCGCTGGCTGCCCTCGCTCGTCTGGGTGATTCCGCTGATCGCCGCGCTGATCGGCCTCGCGCTCGTGATCAAGTCGGTGACCGAAAGAGGCCCGACGATCACGATCACGTTCACCAGCGCCGAAGGCCTCGAGCCCGGCAAGACCAAGGTCAAGTACAAGGACGTCGATGTCGGCTCGGTGAAGACCATCACGCTCTCGAAAGATCTCTCGCACGTTCTGGTTCAGGTGCAGCTCACCAAGGAAGGCGAAGACTTCGCGGTCAAGGATTCGCGCTTCTGGGTGGTGCGCCCTCGCGTCGGCGCGAGCGGCGTGTCGGGGCTGACCACGCTGCTCTCGGGTGCGTACATCGGCGCGGACGCCGGCCATTCACCGGACACCGAGAAGAACTTCGTCGGCCTCGAAACGCCGCCGCCTATTACGGGCGACCAGAAGGGCCACCAGTTCGTTCTGCACGGCGACTCGCTCGGCTCGATCGACATCGGCTCGCCGATTTTCTACCGGCGCGTGCAGGTCGGCCAGGTGGTCGGCTTCTCGCTCGACAAGGATGGCACCGGCGTAACGATGCAGGTATTCGTGTCGGCGCCGTTCGACCAGTACGTCGGCACCAACTCGCGCTGGTGGCATGCGAGCGGCGTCGATCTGCGGCTCGACTCGAGCGGCTTCAAGCTGAATACGCAGTCGCTTGCGACGGTAATCGTCGGCGGCTTGTCGTTCCAGTCGCCGCCGGGCCAGGGCGTGGGCGCGCAGGCGCCGAACAACATGACGTTCCGCCTCGGCTCGGATGAACAGGACGCGATGCGCGAACCGGACGGCGTGCCGTTGCGCGTGGTGATGAACTTTAATCAGTCGCTGCGTGGGTTGTCGGTCGGCGCGACGGTCGACTTCCGCGGCATCGTGCTGGGCCAGGTGACCAACATCGGCATCGACTACGATCCGAAGACGCGCAGCTTCACGATGCCGGTGACGATGAACCTGTACCCGGACCGCCTCGGCAAGCGTTTCCGCGAAACCGCGCCGACACCGGGCAGCCTCGCGGGTCAAACCTTGCTGCAACAACTCGTCAAGCATGGTCTGCGCGGCCAGTTGCGCACCGGCAATCTGATTACGAGCCAGTTGTACGTGGCGCTCGATATCTTCCCGAAAGCGCCGCCGGCCACGGTTGACGTCACGGGCGATCCGCTCGAGTTGCCGACCATTCCGAACTCGCTCGACGAACTGCAGGTGCAGGTTGCCGACATTGCGAAGAAGCTCGACAAGGTACCGTTCGACCAGATCGGTTCGAACCTGAACAGCGCGTTGAAGAACGCCGACCAACTGTTCACGCGACTCGACAAGGAAGTCGTGCCGGAGGCGCGCGACACCCTGGCTGCCGCGAAGCAGACCTTCGGTTCGGCCGAGGCGACGTTGCAGCAGGACTCGCCGTTGCAGTCGGATGTTCATCAGGCGTTGCAGGAACTGACGCGCACGTTGCAGTCGCTGAATGCGTTGTCGGATTATCTGGAGCGTCATCCGGAATCGCTGTTGCGCGGTAAATCAGGAGATAAACCATGATGTTTGCCCGGCTCCCCCGCCCGCCGCGCGGGCTCGTGCGCGGCGCTGTTTATGTCGGCGCTCTGGCCGGACTGGTGGCGATAGCGGCGTGTTCGTCGCCGAGCAGCCGCTTCTATACGCTCGGCGCTGATGGCGCGGCTGTCGGCTCCACGGCGCCGGTTAGCGCCAGGACTTCCGCTGCGCCGGCGTGGCTGATCGAAGTCGCGCCGATCGATGTGCCGCCGCAGGTGGCGAAGAATCAGCTTGTGGTGCAGACAGGGCCGACGCAGGTCCAGGTGCTCGAGCAGGAGCGTTGGGCTTCGCTGCCGGGTGACGAGATTCGCCGGGCTTTGTCGACCAGTCTGACGCAGCAGTTGGGCACGATCGATGTGTATGGCACCGCGTATCCGGATACGACGCCGGTGTACCGGGTCAGCATGAATGTGCAGCGATTCGAGTCATGGCCGGGGTCGCATGCGTTGATCGATGCGGTCTGGAGTGTTAGGGCTGTACGTGGTACTGGGGTGATGACCTGTCGGAGTGTCGTGAGTGAGCCGGTTAGCGGCGGCTACGATGCACTTGTTAATGGGCATCGCGTTGCGTTGCAGCGGATTGCTGTGCAAGTAGCTGCTGCTGTGCAGATGATGGCGGCTGTGGCGCCTAAGGGTGGTTCTGCTGGGAAGGGGGCTGCTGTTGCTGTGCCGGCGTGTCCTTCTGCTGTTGTGAGTAGCTGAGAGGGTTTTTTGCCTGCGCGGCGCTTTTGTCCGTGTTCTTAGCGCTTTGGCCTCTCCTTGTTTTGTTAGTGGTCTATTAGCGTTGCCCTTGTGCGGGGGGGCACCTACTTTTCTTTGCCGCCGCAAAGAAAAGTAGGCAAAAGAAAGCGGCTAGAAGCCCCTGCTAAGCGGGTCCCGCAGCTCACTCAGGGTAGTGGTGCGACTGGAATCTGGGTTCGTGCCACTACATGCTCTTGTGACAAGGGCGTCATACTTCCGGCGGCGCTGCGCGCGCCGAAGAGTCATTCATAAAACCGATCGCTACGTTTTCACGTTCGCGCCTCGCCATCGGGTTTCCGGGGTGAGTGCAGAGGCGCCTCGCCGAGGCGAAGCCGACGGCTCCCACGGCCCTCAACCGAAGCAGGAGGTTTCCCATGCAGACCCGTCCGCGACGCACGCAGTGCCGAGTGGGAGCTGATGACTCCTTTGTCACTAACGCTGAATGTGCGAGAACACGGATTCCAGTCGCACCACTACCCCTGGCAAACCACGAGACCCGCTTAGCAGGGGCTTCTAGCCGCTTTCTTTTGCCTACTTGTATATTCCCTCCTGTGGCGCCGACCCGATCAGTTGTCGCCACATGGACAGTCAGCTCGTCTGCCTAAA
>NZ_CAJNBO010000026.1:0-129008 GCF_905221015.1 Paraburkholderia nemoris
TCGACTGGTCCTCCGCCATGAACCAGTTCGCTATTCTGTTTGGAGAGCGTTTTACCAACGCACGCGGGTAACTCCGCCAACCGCCTCGCACACAAAAATGCGGACAGGTTCTCTGCTGCGGGTAGTGGTGCGACTGGAATCCGTGTCCTCCCGCGTTCCACGTTAGTGACAAAGGACTCATCAGCTCCCACTCCGCACTACGTGCGTCGCGGACGGGTCTGCAGGGGAAACCACGGGCTTCGGTTGAGGTTTGTGGGGGCCGTTGGCTTCGCCTCGGCGATGCGCCGCCTCACTTATGAGCGAAACCCACTCCAAAAGAAATGTCGAACAGTCACACTCACACTCGCAGCGGCCACGCAATGACAAGTCACGGCGTTGAGCAAAACGCGAGAGTCCAAACGTGTGGGTACGTGTGGGCTAAAACGTAGCGGATGGTTTTAAGAACTGCTCTTCGGCGCGCGGAGCGCCGCCGGAAGTATGACGCCCTTGTCACAAGCTTATGCACGGGCACGAACCCAGATTCCAGATGCACCACTACCCGCAGCAGACCACGGTGCCCACTTAGCAGGGGCTTCTAGCCGCTTTCTCTTGCTTACTTCTCTTTGCGGCGGCAAAGAGAAGTAAGTGCCGCCCCGCACAGGGGCAACGCTAATAGACCACTAACAAATCAAGGAAAGGCACGAAAGCCAGAACAAGGAAAGGCCAAAGCCCCAGGAACTCTGCCAAAAAGCGCCGCAGGCAACAAACCACCCTTCAACCGGCGCGCGCCCTACTGCGCCGCCACGTCTCCGACGGCAACTCCCCAAACTGCCCCCGATACTCATTGGAGAAATTCCCAAAATGCCAAAACCCCCACCGCGTAGCGACTTCAGTAACAGACCCAGCGGCTCTCAGTTCCCGCCGCACATGATCAAGCCGAACCGCTCGTATATACGCTGAAGGATTCACTCCAACTGTATCCTCAAACGCATACTGCAAAGTGCGCCGACTCGCGCGAAACCGCGCACATAGCTCGGCGACAGACAACGGGCAATCCGGCGACTCTTCCACCAGCTCACGAACGCTGCGCACAAGCTGCCAGTTCCGCGCGGTACGCGCTTCGACATTCCCGTGTGGATCCGCATCCCGCATTCCCTGCAATGCCTCGGCAAGACCAAATATCACCGACTTCTCGAACGACGCCGCCACGCCGCCATCATCGAGCAGAGTCGGCGTCGCACTCACGGCGTCAAGCAATGGCTTCAGCACCTCGCGAAATCCCTGCAACCTCGCAGGATCGACATTCAACACACCAGGCCTCGCGCCCAGCAACGGCGCAATCTCATCGAGCTGCGAGCGCAGCAAATGATCGCCAATCGCGTCAGGTTCGATCTCCAGATTCACCACCAGATGCGTGTCGGGCGACAAAAACTCAAACCCGCCATCGCCGGAAAACACATGCAGGCCGTCGCGATGGCTCGTCTGCCCGCACAGCAGCGCATGCCCTTCGAGTTGAAATGGAATGCCCACGGCGAGCCTGGACCGCGCCACCTGGCCGCGTTGATAGACCGTGCGGTTCAGGCGTTCCACCAACACCCGCGCGCCGCCCGCGGCGAACGAACTCACCGAGCCGTCAAAGGGGCCACGCGAAATCTGGCAATAGCTCTGGTTCCACGCGTCGAGCAACATCGCCTGCTCGTCGATGTTCCGGCAATAGCGAATCTCGACGGCGCTGCTTGTCTGATTGGCCGGCTGCATAGCTTCTCCCGATTCTGTTGGCGCTCCCCGAAAGCCTCGTGCCGACCAGTGTATGCGAAAAAAAGTCCGTGCCGCACCCGGGGTTCAGGCCGTCTGCGCTCATCCGGGTGCGCTCGAATCACCGCATGTAATGCATTTGTCAGTAAGGCAGATTTTTACGGGATTTTTACTTTTTGCCAATTTTGGATAGTCGCCGCTTTTTGCCGCCCCTACTTTGTGCACGACGCAATGCAACACAACGCACTGGACACTGGAACGGGAGTCACGCATGAGCAGAGCGGCAGGCAGGCTGGAAGGCAAGATCGCAATCGTGTCAGGCGGCGCGACCGGCGCGGGCGGCGCGGCGTCGCTGCTATTCGCGCAAGAAGGCGCGCAAGTTGCCGTGGTCGATATCAATACCGATGCGGGCGAGGAGGTCGTGACGCGAATTCGCGCGGCGGGCGGCACAGCCGAACTGTTCGCCGCCGATGTATCGAAGCGCGCAGCCGTGGACGCCGCCGTGGCGAACATCATGGCGCGCTTCGGGCGCATCGACGTGCTGTTCAACCACGCCGGCAGCATCGTCGTGAAGCCGTTCGTCGATACCACCGACGAAGACTACGACTGGCTCATGAACGTCAACGTCAAAAGCATGTTCATGATGACCCGCGCGGTGCTGCCGCAAATGCTCGCGGCAGGCGGCGGTTCGATCGTGTGCACCGCGTCGATTTCGTCGGTCGCGGCCACGCCGCTCGAAGTGCTGTACTGCACGACCAAAGGCGCATGCGCCATGTTCGCGCGGTCGATCGCCGTCGAGTATCGCGACCGTGGCATTCGCTGCAACGCCGTATGCCCCGGTTTCATCGATACCCCGCATGGGCGCCGCGAAATCAGCGCGCTCGCGAAGTATGGCTTCGATGCGAGCGAAGCGGCGCTATCGGTGCAGCAGGGCCGTCTGTGCGCGCCGGAAGAAGTCGCACGCGCGGCGCTCTTTCTCGCCAGCGACGACGCCAGTTTCGTCAACGGCGCACACCTGTACGTCGACAACTGCTTTACGGCTGCGTGAGCCGGTCCTTCGTCGCGCGGTCACGCCAGTTTGCCGCTTCGTCATAACCCTGTTCAAAGGATCGCGTCATGGACATCAACACGGCCGTGCCGTCGGCGGAGTCCGCCGACAACGACGTCAAGCTGTTGCACAAGATGGGCTACGCGCAGGAACTGTCCCGACGCATGGGGGCGTTCTCGAACTTCGCGGTGTCGTTCTCGCTGATCTGCATTCTGTCGGGCGGCATCACGTCGTTCCAGATGGGCTTGTCGGCGGCGGGCGGGGCGTCGATCGGACTCGGCTGGCCGCTCGGCTCGCTGTTCGCGTTGGTCGTGGCGGCAGCGATGGCGCAGATCGCGTCGTCGTATCCGACGGCTGGCGGCCTTTATCACTGGAGTTCGATTCTCGGCGGCAAAATGTGGGGCTGGCTCACCGCGTGGCTGAATCTGCTCGGTCTCGTGTTCGTGGTCGCCGCGATCAACTACGGTACCTATGATCCGTTCTTTCGCACGCTGATCGCGCCAATGTTCGGTGTGAGTCCCGATTCGCTCGGCTGGTGGCAGCAGACGCTCTTTCTGACGGTGATCACCGCCTCGCAAGCATTCTTGAATCATCGCGGCATTCGTATCACCAGCAAGATCACGGACCTGTCGGGTTATCTGATCTTCGTGGTGACGGTCATGCTGGTGGTGTCCCTGCTGGTGTATTCGCCGGTCAAGATCGATCTGTCGCGGCTCTACACGTTCACCAACTTCACGGGTATCGATGGCGGCGCATGGCCCAAGCAAACCATTGCCATGGCGTTTCTGTCCGGTTTGCTGCTGACCGCTTATACGATCACGGGCTTCGATGCTTCTGCGCATACCTCGGAGGAGACGCATCAGGCGGCGCGCAATGTGCCGCGCGGTATCGTCGGCTCCGTGTTCTGGTCGACGACCTTCGGCTATGTGATGGTGTGCGCGTTCGTGCTGGTGATGCCGGATATCACTGCGGGGGTGAAGCAGGGCACCGGGTTCTTCGAAGCGATTCTTGCGCCGATTCCGGGACCGCTGCGCATCCTGATCGAATTGCTGATGTTCTTCATCAACTACGTATGCGGTCTCGCAGCCGTTACGTCGACCTCGCGCATGATGTTCGCGTTTGCCCGCGACGGCGGCTTGCCTGGCTCGAAGTGGCTGCGCAAGGTGAATGCGGCACACCGCACGCCGGGTGCTGCAATCTGGACCTCGGCGGTGCTGGCGATTGTGGTGACGTTGTATGGCGACGCGTTCACGGTGCTGAGCGCGGGGAGCGCGGTGTTCCTGTTCATCTCCTACGCGATGCCGATTGCAGCCGGCATTTTCGCTGAGGGGCGCACGTGGAAGGAAAAAGGGCCGTTCCAGTTGGGCATGCTGTCGAAGCCGTTCGCCGTGGCGGCGGTGTTCGGCGCGCTCGTGCTCGCCTACGTCGGCATGCAGCCGCCTAACCAGAAAGTGGTGTACGTGATTGTTGGTTTGCTCGCGATCCTGCTGGCGATCTGGTACGGCGCGGGTGTGCGCAAGAGCTTTGCGGGGCCGCCGATCGGCAAGGTGTCGAAGGAACGGGAGCAGGAGTTGAGCGGGCTCGAGGGGCGACTGGGGGAAAGCTGACGCTCTGCGAATGCGCGGCCAGGCGCCGCTACTCATGTCTGAAAAAAATAACGTCAGCCGGCCCTGAAGCCGGCTGACGTTTTTACGTCTACCGCATGATGAGGCGGTTGCTAATTAGATACCGACGTATCCCACCGGCACCGTCGAGTTCGACTTGGCAACCGACGCGTTGTTCGACACCACATACACCGGCGATTCGGTCAGGTTGAGCGTCAGCGTACCGTTGCTGTAGTTCGCGCTCGACGCATTGCCCATCATGTCGACCACCTTCACCGTGCCGCTCGTGCCCGGCGCATCCACCGTGAGGCTATACGGCACGCTATAGCTCGAGCTGAACCCAACGCTCGCATCCCACACGCTATTGTTGTGCGCCCACAAGGCGGTGATCACCGCACCATTCCCCACCTGCTGGAACGCATACGCATAAACACCGGTCGGCGTACCGTTCACCGCTCCGAGCGTGTGCGTGCCGTCGAGCGTATGCGTCATCGCGCTGATCGCCATCGCGACCGGCTTCGGACTGATGTTCGTCGCGCCGAACGCGCCTTGCGCGTCGCTCAAATCGAAGAACGTGCCGTAGCCGACTTCGCCCGGATAGTCCGCACCGTAGAACACGTAGGTCTGATCCGCGCCTTCACCGAGCGTGATGATGTGCATACGCGCCGCGACCGCCGCTTGCGCGTACAGCACGTTCGCGCTCGGATAGTTCGGACCGTACGAGCTGCCGAGGTCGTAGCTGATGCCGGCTTCCGTCGAGAACAGTTTCATGCCCGTGCGGTAGTCGGTGGCCATTTCAGCGCGCAGAGCACGCATCTGGCCGCGCAGCGAACCTGAGGCCGTCGACGGGTCGCTGTCGTAGCGCTCCGGCGGATGCGACGGCGAGGTGCCCGCGTCGTAGTAGCCGTGCGTTGCCACCGCGTCGATGTATTGGCCGAAGCCGAGCGGCGCGAGGCGCTTCAGACGCGTCGTGGTCAGGCTCGGGAACGCGTCGGCCGGGCCCATCACCACCGCGCTCGAATCGGTCGAATGGATGCCTTGATAGACGGACTGATACAGCGCGACGAAATTGGCGTCGGTGTCGGTCCAGAACTCGTTGGGCTCCCACGTCACCTGATAGTAGTTCGCCGACTGGGTCGGGAAGTACGCCGCGCGAATCGCGCTCGACTCCGTGCCGACGCGGCTCATGTAGTTCTGGTAATACGAAAGGCTGGTCGGCACGCTCGTGTCGTCCTGGAACGCGCCGGTGCTGCTCGCCCAGGCGGGGATGCCGTCGAGACGGATCAGGCGCATCACGTTGCCGCTCTTGTAGAACGGATCGAGATTGTTCGCGGAAGGGTTGAAGGTGTTCGCGCCGTTCGGCTCCATCGTCGAGAGCTGGCGGTCGTCGATCGTCGACGAGATGCCGAGGTCGGCCAGCAGAGGGCCGTTGTCGTTCGCGCCCTGCATGCCGAAGCGGTGCTGGTCCTGATGCGCGTAGGTGACCGCAGGCACGACCTGAGACAGGTTCGGCAGCACACCGAAGGTCGCAATGCCGACCGGACGCGTGCCGGCCTGTGGCAGTTGGCCGCCGTTCTGCGCGAGCGTGCCCGTCGCGGCGAAATAGCCGGCGAGCGTCGAGGTGCAGTTGAGCGTGATGGTCTTCGAACCGCTCGGGACGGCGGTGCTGCCGCTCGCCGCTACGCGTCCGATGGTGTCCGTGACGGCCCAGTTCAGCGTGTCGGCGTTCGGCACGTTGGTGCTGAAGGCGAGCTGGAAGGCGGTGCCGGAAGCGAAGATGCGTGTGCCGTCAGCGCTTGGCGTGTCGGCGGAAATGGTGGCGCTGCCGGAGCCCGCCGAGACGGCCGGCGATGCACAGCTCAGCGTCGCGATGGTGGTGCCCGCGCCGTTCACCGTGGCGGTGCCGCCGGTGCTGCTGTTGCCCGCCGCAGTCGAGTTGGACGAGCCGGAGCTGCCGTTGAGCTGGGTTGTTGCGTTGTTGCTGGCGCCGTTACCGCCGCCGCCACCACCGCAGCCCGCTAGCGCGAGAGAAAGTGTCGAGAGTAGGAGTAGTTGCGATTTCATCAATCTAACCAATGCGTTTTCAGAATATTCGCTTGCCTCTTCGCGCAAAGCGCGTAGGGAGGCAGAGCGAACATCGGGGTTCAATTGCAAGCCAGCCGATGACCGAGGCATCGAAACTGGCCGTCCTGGATGCGCAACCATTCGGTCGCGCGAAGGTGTGATGCCTTCCCGGGTTGTCGGCCCCGAACGCATTTCTCTAAAGAGAAATTCTTATCGTACGAATCCATGCCACTCGTCATGGTGGATTTGGCGGAATCGGACGACCGGGGAAGGTGTGACGAATACAACGAACGTCTTGAGGAACAGCGCAATCCACATCGAAGTGCTTGAGTTCATCGCGCCATTCGATGAACTTTTTACTGTCCTGTAAGCAAGAAAGGCTCTGATGGGAAGAATCGACTGCAACAATACGCATTAGTATGTTTAAAAGAAGTAACGAGTCGTTACGTATGAACAAAGACGCAGTACTAATTGCATTGATCGCATCAAAAATACGTATGAAGAGATTAGTGTTTATCCGCCAAAGAGAAGTGGGGTCGAAAAGATTTGCAACGGATGCCTAAGTATACGAATCGGGGTAAACCGCTGAGAAATGGGCGATAGCGCTCATTGCATAGCCGATGGAGCCTTGCAGATGGCGGAAAAGTGCTGGGCCTTCGGTGTAACGTTTCCTCGCGACAGTGACTTCGCGGCGGAACTGTCGCTGTTTTACGGAGACGAGGCCGCGTCCCGCGAAAGGGGCGCGCCAGATAAAACGATGATGGATGCCGACGGTTTTTTGGGGCCGGTACTTGCAGGTCGGCTTGTCCATCCGCTGCGCAAAAAAGGCGGTTATCCAGAGAGATAAATCGTGAGAATTCTTCAGTTGGTTCATGCACCGCGACTTTCCGGGGCAGAAGTACTCGTAAAGGGTCTCGCGATTCAGCATCAGCGCGGCGGCCATGAAGTCTGTATCACGTCACTGCTTCCCCAGCAGGACGATTTCGTCGGCATCCGTGCAGAGCTGGAAGCCGCAGGTGTCACGTGCCTGTTCCCGAGCAGCCGTCACGGCAGGGTGGGCAAATTGCTGCACCTGTATCGCGTGGTGCGCCAGTTCCGTCCCGACTTCATCGTGGCGCATGCCACGCTCGCGGCACTCTATGTGCGTCTTCTGCCCGTGCATACGCCGATCGCCTGGGTGATGCACTCCGGCGTCAACGACTTCGAGAACGGCGCGCTCAAGCAGGCCGAGCGCCTGCTGTCACGGCGCGCGAGAGCGATCATCGGCGTGTCGCAGCAAAATATCGACGACTACCTGCGAGAAATCGGCAAGCATCCGGCGATGGTCGTGATTCCGAATGGCGTGGACGCCTCGCTGTTCGCCGAAGACAACAACCCATCCGTACCCGATGTCGCTGTGCCCGCGAAGCAGATTGTTCAGCTAGGCCGCTATATAGAAGGGAAGAGCCAGTTGGACACGATCCGCGCGTTCGAGCGTGTCGTGCAGAGCGAGCCTGACGCGCGCCTGCTGCTGTGCGGAGTCATAGAGGAGGTCCCCTATTACGAGGCGGTGGTGTCGCTGGTTCATCAGCTTGGCCTCGAAAGCCGCGTGACCGTATGCGGGCCGCGCCTGGATGTCGCCGCGATTCTTCGCTCTTCGCGTGTCTTTGCCATGCCTTCGCGTTTCGAAGCGCAGAGCATCGGCTTTCTGGAGGCGCTCGCCTCGGGTATTCCTGTCGTGGCGAGCCGGATTCCGTCGTTCGGTTTTGCCAGTGGATTTGCCGGTGTCAATCTCGTCGACACGGCCGACCCGGAGGCCTATGGCCGCGCCCTGCTCAAGGCGCTCGACATGCCGCGAGCGAACCGGCAACTGGCGGGATACACGTTGCACGACACCGCAGATCGCTACATGACGATCGCGCGGCAGTTCGTTCAGCCGCTGCGCGTTTCGACCTAACCCGCGGCGGGTCGACCGGCTCGCGCTACTGCGCCAACCGGTCGATTCGCACCGTCTCCGAGAACAGTCCGGGAAGTTCGCCGAGCTCCTGGGCTGCGCCTAAGGCGAAACCATCGCCTACCGGATAGCGCGTCAGCGCCGGTGCGCCGCCGGTGAAATAGAAATCGCCGAGCGTCGCGTCGGTTCTTCGATAGAGCACGAGCGCCGCATTACGCTTGTCACGCACGAAAGCCGGAAAGACATCCGACCACGACATGCTGCGCAAGGTCGCCGCCTGGACCGGCACGCCGTTCGCATCCGCTGTGTCGAGCGTGGCAATGTCGATCACCGCGTCCTCGTTCGTTCCATCGAGATGTGGTGTCAAGAGAATCAGCGTATTGCCCGCTTTGCCGTGCACGGCCCCGACCGTCACTTTGACGAAGTCGGGCAGGAAACTCGCCGGCAATAGTTTGCGTTCGCCGATGGTCATGCGCGTGCCTTCGTTGGCGATTGGCGTGAACGCAAGCCGGCCGTCCGCACCTTCCACCGCGACCAGCGACGCGCGTGATCCTGCGGTTTGAACTGGCAGAAGATTGGCGTTTTGCCGGAGGGTTTTTGCTTGTGCCATGAGCGTCGGCGCTGAGCCCGCTAAGCTTGTGGAAGACGCCATCCAGAGGTCGAGCCCGCTATCGGCGCGTTTCTGTGCGATCAGCACGCCGGCGCGTCCTGTTCCACCGAAATCCGCCGCCACGTATTGCTGCGTCAATGCAGGCCTGAACTCACGGCTGGTCTGAAGCCAGAGACGTGGGGCCTCGAAGCGCTCGCCGGTACTGCGGAGCAACCAGAACGCGGTGCCACCCTGGCGCGCGGTGATCACCATCAGGTCGGCCTTGCCGTCGCCATCGAAATCGCCGAGCAGGAAGCGTGCGCTATCGAAGCACAGCGTGTCATCCGAGCAACTGGGCGCCGTGGCGCGGGGATCGAAAGGGACGGTGCCGGTGTACCAGAGCGCGGGAGGCGACACTTTCACGAGCGACGCCGCGTACACATTGAAGCCGGGTCCGTCGTGTTGTCGTTGCACATAGACCGCGGCTTGCTCGCCCGTGCCGCCGATGTCGCCGACCATTGCGGTTGCGAGCCGCAAATCGGTCGCCTGGGTGCGTTGCTGAGTCGCCCACCGGTAGCGTGTGGTGAGCAGGGTGCAGCCACGCATGGTGAGTTTGCCGTCGTTTTCGCCAAGACAGTGCCGCAGCGGCGTGTAGACGAGGCCGAAGTCCCACGGCGTCCAGCGCTGCGCCATGTCCCATTGATCGCAGGTCTCGGAGATCAGATAGCCGTCGCGCTCGGCGATGCATTGCGAAGTCGCGACGCTGACGAGCGCGGCATTGCGCGCATTGCCGGGATAGACAGTCACAGGATCCCAGCGCCATTGTTGTGCGGGTGAGCCCGTGCACGCGGCGAGTGTCGGCGCCTGGCCGCTGCCTGCGGAGGTCAGGCAGCGAGTTGCCGCCGCATTGAACAGCTGAATGGGATGCGGCTGGAAATCCGCGATGCGGTGATCGCTGCGATCGGCAAAGGCATAACGGCGCGCGACCCAATTACCGTCCCACTGAAACTCGCCGAATACGTGCGAAAACTCGCTGCCGTCGACAGAAAAATAGCTGGCGACGATGTCGCGCTTGCGCTGAACTTCGGCCGCCGGCACATTGCCGGGCCAGTCGCCGGTCGGATAGGTGATGTGGTATTCGATCGGCACGCTTTTGTTCAACGTCTGGGCGACGTGGCGCGTGATGCGCGCGGCGTAGATGTGATCGGGGTGCTCGAGAAACGGTACGGTGTCCGGATTGAGCGTGTAAATCTGCGACGCCCCGGCAAGGATCACTTTCAGTGTGGCCGACAGCGAGGCCCGATCGTATTGCACACGCACGGACCCGTCGGCGTTCATCGGATAGGTGGAAAGCGTGGCGTGCTGTTCCCACAGCAGGCCGAGCGGTTCGCGGCCGCCGCGCACGGCGCCGCCGGGCAGGCGGAATTCGAACAGACGGACTTGCGGTTTGGCCTTGAGCACCATCTGATGCACGAGCTTGCCGGCGATCGGAATATTCGTTTCGATCCATGCGTCAGGCACCCCCGCCATGCGTGCATACGCGAGCCGCGAAGCCCGCTCGCGAGTCTGCACGTAAGCGAAATCCGCACCGTTGGCGCCGCCGATCAGATGCACTGTGGTGATGCACCAGCCGGCGTCGAGCCGTTCGCTGATGGCGGGGTCCACAAAGAGCAGATCGTCGTCGAGGTGGGCGACGACCGTGACCAGCGTGCCGGCGCCACAATCCGCCGCGCGCGCCGCGCCGGGAAGGAGGGTGAAAAAAAGTAGCGCTAGAAGAGCAATCGATGAATCGCGAACGAGCCTGGCTGCCGATGATCGCATGTTTGATTCGAGCCCTGACGGTGAGCTCGATCATACTGTACCGGCGTGAGCCGCCACGTTGGCGAACTCACAGTAGGCAACACTCCGCGTGCCGGTGCCGGTGCCGGCAATCGGTCATGCGGATGGCGGTGCTGTTAGCGGTAGCCCTGGCGCCGCCGCTAGCGGAAATAAGCCTTGGTGTTCTCGTGGACATCGGCGCGCGCGAGCAGCTCGGAAGGCGCTAACCAGAGATAGTCGCTGTGCTGGTCGAGCCGGCCGACCGAGATGGTGCTGGTGAACTGCAGGCCATAGGCGAGCACGATGTAGTGCGTCGACACATCAGGCTCGGCGGCGAAATTGTCTTTGTAATGATGTTCGAAAACGCCTTCGAAGCGCGCGGTCGAGCGCCTCAGCCTGCCGATGCCCAATTCGGCGTCGGCAATGCGCGTGAACGCTGCGTCGAGTGTTTCGTCTTTGAGAATTCGCCCGCCGGGCACGAACCATGTGCCGCGGGCAGGGCGATTGCGCCGGTGGCCGATCAACACGCGGCCCTCAGCGTCGCTGACGATCAGATCGATCGCGACCAGCGGCGTCAGACGCACCACGTCCAGGAAATCGATCTCAGTCAGCATTCCATCTCCTGCAGGGCGCGCGTCGCGTTGAGCGCGTGGTGATCGTGAGGCGATGCCGGAGGCGCTAATAGTCGCCATGGTGTTCATCATCCCGGGTGAGACGGTTTGAGACATTCGCCAGCAGTAGTGCGATCAGAATCGCGCCCACCGTGGCGAAGAGAAACGCTCCTACCATCCCGGCCAGCACCAGCATCGTCCATGCGAGGCCGTTCATCTCCCGGCTCCAGCGCGTTGATATGCATGCGAGGCAGTCTTCATCTGGATTTTACGGGTGTAAGAAACGACTTGCCCTGTCACATCACGCCGAAGTATCGCCGCGTCTCGACAGCAAGCGGTGCCTATCGACGGGAGGCACGGCGGCCGCTATGCGCACTCCGCACCTGCGCGGTATATCTAGCGAGGCACGTAACCCTCCGGAGTCGTGACCGCGTCCTTGAACACGCCGGCGTTGGCGGACACCACATAGATAGGCGTTGGCGACAACTTGAGGCTCGCGACACCGTCGCGATACGGCAGGCTCGATGGGTTGCCCATCATGTCGAACACGGTCACGTCTCCCGACGTGCCGGGCGCGTCGACACGCAGACGATAATCCGCGCTCTGGTTCGCGCTGAAGCCGGTTTTGGCATTCCACGCGTCGTTGTCATGCGTCCACAGCGCCGTCACGATTTTTCCGCCGCCGAGGCGGCGGAAAGCGTAGGCGTAGACGCCTTTTGGCAAAGCCTTGAGGGGCCCGAGCGTATCCGTTCCGTCGATGATTCGCGTCATCGCGGCCACCGCGAGCGCGGCAGGTTTAGGGCTGATGCGAGCGGCGCCGTAGGCGCCAGTCGGATGATCGAGTTCGAAGAAGACCCCATAGCCGGGCGCCGCGTCCGGCATGTCCGCGAGATAGAACACGTAGGTCATGTCCGCGCCTTCGCCGAGTAGGATGAGATGCGTGCGCGCCACGACCGCGGCTTGCGCATACAGTACGTTCGCGCCCGGATAGTTCTTGCCGTACGCCGCACCGATGTCGTAGCTGATGCCGGTTTCGGTGACGAACAGCGGCGCGCCGGGTTTCAGGTATAGACGCAACTCGTGACGCAGCGCGCGCACCGCGGCGGGCAGCGCGCCCGGCACGGTGCCCTGATTGCCTGAGTCGGCGACGCGCTCCGGCGGGTGTGATGGTGTCGTGCCGATATCGTAGTAGCCGTGAATAGTCATACCGTCCATATAGCGGCCGATCCCGAGCGGACCGAGACGGCGCATCTTCTCGACATTGACCTGCACCGAGGCATACGTCAGGCCCATTACTACAGCGTGCGGGTCCGTCTGATGAATGCCCTCCCAAACCGCCTTATACATCGCGACGAAATTCGCATCAGTATCGCGCCACGGCAGCCCGCCATCGGCGTCGGGTTCCCACGTCACCTGATAGTAGTTGTCGCGCTGTTTGGGGAAGTAGGTCATCCGCGTGCGGTTGGACTCGGCGCCGACTTTGGCCATGTAGTCCTTCATTTGCGTGAGCGAGGTCGGCGCATAGCTGTGCGTCTCTTTACCGGTCGGACTTGCCCACTGAGGAATACCGTCGAGCTGGATCAGACGCATGATGTCGCCGCGCCGGAAGTAGGGCAGCAACTGCTTGCTTGCAGGATCGAACGTACCTGCGTTTTTCGGCTCTTCCATATACCAGTTGCGATTGTCGTTCGCCCACGAAAGGCCGAGTGCGGTATAGGCCGGGCGATAGCCGTCGCCGTCGCAGCAATGCTGCCCGGGCGCAAGGTAGGCAGTGCCCTGTCCGCCGAATCGGTGCAGATCTTCATACGGAAAGCTAACGGCCGGCAACGCAGCGGAGGTGTCGGGCAGAACGCCGAAGGTGGCGATGCCCTCAGGACGTGTGCCGCGCGATTCGAGCTGGCCGTGTGCGCGTTCCAGCGAAGCGGAGACGGCGAAGTAACCGGCAATGGTCGAGGCGCAACTGAGCGTCGACAGTGTGGCGCCCGCCGCAACGGGGAAGCGGCCGCTGGCGCGCACGGCATTCCAGCTGTCGCGGATCTGCCAGTTCAGCGTGTCGTTCTGCGCAGGTCGTGTCGTGAAGACGAGCGCGAAAGCTTTGTCTGCTGCGAAGAGGCGCGTGCCGTCGCTCGGCGTGTCCGCTTCCAGCAGATCGCCGTTTGCGGCCGCGCGCACCTGTGAGGTCGGCGCGGCGCAGCGCAGACCCTGGCCGGGCGGCGCCTTCAATGAAGTGGGCACCGTGGCTGCGGATTCCTGCGCGGCGGCAGGCGCTGTGTCTTTTTTCGCCGAGGCAGCGGCCTCGGCCTTGGCCGCCGTGTTGGAATCAGCCGCAGTGACGGCAACTGCGCAGCGCTTCTCCACACCGGGAGCCGGATCGCCGAACACACCGTTATTGCAATCGGCGCTGGTCGTGAACGTCTTGATGACATGTTGCTCGACGGTGCCGTACAGCACGTCGCGCGTACCGCTGAACCGGCAGGTTCCATATTCCGCCGCGCATGCTGTCCACTTTCTGCCATCGACCGTCAGATCGGCATTGCTTGCGCTGTCAGGACCGGCTGAAGCCGCTGCCGCACTACACGAGGAGGCCACGATGGCCAGCAGGACAAATACCGCCGCCGAGGCGGCAACGCGCAGCACTAAGGCGTGGGCGGCACAGGCGCCGAAGCGTGGTTGCAGCGCGCGATATTCGCATACATCAGACATGTGTTCCCCGCGTCGTTCGACGTATAGATTCCGGCCCGTTTCAGCGATAAGGCGTCAGCGGATTGCTAGTTGACCAGGCCAGACCCGCCTCAGGCTACCTCGAGTCGCAATCTGTTGCGGAAACCGCATAGGCCATTTCCGCAATTCGATGGCGGAAACGTACCGGCTCTCATCCGACAGCATTCGCCATTGGCCCGTCTATTGCCGGGCGGGCTAAAGCTGTGTTATTGCCGTGTTTCACGTTTGAAACATTAATCGTCACGTTTATATTCGCCGGATCCTATAACAACGAATTAAATAATTTTGTCTCTCGAAAAGTGCTTATATTGGATGCTTGCTTTATATGTCCCTGCCGACCAAATATATCGTCAGAAGAAAGCCCCTCGGGCATCCGGTAAGAACAATGACTGGTGCAAGCAACGGGGTTGTTCTCATTCTGGCGATGTGATGGAAAGAAGTCACTTCAAATCTGCAGAATGCCGGGCAGAACAGATTGCAACTCAAGCATTTCGAGTCGCGATTGTATGTGCGCCAACGCACAAAAAATCACATTAATCTGGAATTAAGATTCGCAGGACGTAAATTCATTCATATGCAGAATCGGCATTTAATTCGTTGAAAAATAGTAGCAGAGCAATTGTTCCGAATATCACTGGCCGGCCACCAGATCGAAACGCCAACATGTCTGCACTTTCGGTCATGGCGGCTAAATGCTTGATTGCTGATGGCTATGATGCACTGCACAGAGCATTCCACTGTGTGGGCGTTCAAGGTTGAAAAGTAGATCCGTTTTCTGTTGAGAGGATGACTATGACCTGCGCGAGTCTCGAGTCTGCCATGTTGCGTTGGGTGCACGCACCGAACAAAGGTATGCGTCGCATCGCAATCCTGATGTTCAACGACTGCTCGCTGCAGGGCGCGGGCGTGGTTGCCGAAGTGTTTCAGGCTGCTAACGAACTGGCATCGTCCGGATCCGGTGGCTGGTTGTATGACGTTTCCTTCCTGTCGGCCGACGGTGGCATGGTGACCTCGTCATCGGCACTGCGGGTCTGGACCGACGGGCTCGATGCGCGGCATTACGGCGGCTTCGACGCGTTGTATGTAGCCGGCGGCAAAGGCGCATTCGCCGCAGCCGGCGACGAACGGTTGATCGCCTGGTTACGGCGCGTGCGCCGCAACACCGGCATGATCCGGCCGATCGCGGAAGGGCGCGCGCTGCTCGAGGCAGCGTATGTGCCGGACCTCAAGGAAAGCGGCGAATTTCACCAGCCGCAGTCGATGTCGTCGCGCCAGACCGAACAGAACGGCGATGCAGGTGACCGGCTTGAATCGATGAGAAGCGCGCTCGCCATGATCAAGCGCGATCTCGGCGGCGCGACCGCGCGCACGGTGGCCGAGCGTCTGCTTGCCGATTCGTGCTCGAACCTCGCTCCGCTGCTCGGTGAAGACGGCGGTTTGAGCCCCGGCGACAAAGTGCGCGCGGCGGCCCGCTGGCTGCAAGAGAATTGCCAGCAATCGATTTCGATTGCCGATGCGGCTCAGTTCGCCGCGATGAGCGAGCGCAACTTCCTGCGCCGCTTCAAGATGGAAATGGGCATCACGCCCTCGAGTTTCCTGTTGCATGAGCGCCTTGCGGTGACCTGCAGCCTGCTGACCGAGTCGGAGTTGCCGGTGGACAAGATTGCCCGGCGTACCGGCATGGGTAACGGTGACCGCCTCGCGAAGGTCTTCCGTAAGCGGATGAGGATTTCCCCCACTGAGTTCCGGATTCAAAGCCGCCGCATGGTCGGCGGATAGCGCGCGCCTCGAACCGCGCTGAGCGCGCCCAACACGTAGTCGTCTCATACCGTGCTTCGGTAAGTATTTCCTTGATCTCAAAAAATTATAAGGATTCCGAATATGTTGACTAAGGGAGTTGTGAGCGCTGCGTCGGCGAGCCCGGACGGCGCCAGTGCCGGGACTGCCGGCGTGCATTGCGCGCGCATCGTCCCGGTCATTCTTGCCGGGGGCTCGGGCACGCGGCTGTGGCCGGTATCGCGCGAAAACTATCCGAAGCAACTGATCGACGTGGTCGGTTCCGACTCGCTGCTGCAGGCGACCGCGCGGCGTATGGATGGCTTTCCCGCCGGCTGGAACGTGGACGTGTCGCCGATCATCGTGTGCGGCGAAGAACACCGGTTCGTGATCTCCGAGCAGCTTCTGGAAAACGGCGTGAATGCCCGTCTGATCGTCGAGCCTGCGCGGCGCGATACGGCGCCGGCGTTGACGCTCGCGGCGTCGCTCGCTTGTGCGGCCGGCGACGACGCAATTCTCATCGTGATGCCGGCCGACCATTCGATCGCGGATGTGCCGGCGTTGCAAGGCGCGCTGGAACGTGCCGCCAGATACGCGGAACGGGGCTCGATCGCCACGCTGGGCGTGCCGCCCACGCGCCCCGATACGGGCTTCGGCTATATCCGCATCGGCGCGGAATTGCCCGACGGCGGCCACGCGATCGACGGCTTCGTCGAGAAGCCCGCCGAGGAAATTGCCGCGCAGTACGTCGCTGCGGGCACGTATTGGTGGAACGCCGGCATCTTCGTCGTGCGGGCGCGGGTGTGGCTCGATACGCTGAAACGCCTGCAGCCTGAGATGCACGCAGCCTGCGAACGCGCATTCGCGAACGGCCGCAGCGAAGGCGCGTATTTCCGTCCGCTGGTGGACGCTTTCCTGAGTTCGCCCGCTGACTCGATCGACTATGCCGTGATGGAGCGTCTCGCTGATGTGAGCGATGTGAGCGATGTGAACGACGCGAGTGACGCAAGCGACGCGAGCGCCACGGACGAAACGGCCACGACCCACGCCACCAAGCCGCAAGACTCCGGCGCGAATCCGTCCGGCGTCGTCGTGCGGCTCGATGCGGGCTGGTCGGACCTCGGTTCCTGGGACGCCGTCTGGGCTGCGATGGATAAGGACGCCAACGGCAACGCCGGGCGCGGCCGCGTGACGTTTGAAGGCGCGGTGTCGAGCTATGCGCATTCCGAAGGCCGGCTCGTCGCCTGTGTGGGCACGACCAATGTGGTGGTTGTCGAAACGGCCGACGCCGTGCTGGTGGTCGACCGCTCGCATGTGCAGGACGTCAAGGGCCTGGTGTCGCGCATCAAGGCGCAACACGCCCCCGAGGCCGATGCGCATCGCAAGGTGCGGCGCCCCTGGGGTTTCTACGATTCCATCGACCACGGCGAACGCTTCCAGGTGAAGCGCATCGTCGTCACGCCGGGCGCAAAGCTTTCGCTGCAACTGCATCACCACCGTGCCGAGCACTGGGTCGTCGTGCGCGGCACGGCGCTCGTCACGCGCGGCGAAGAGCAGTTTCTGCTGAGCGAAAACGAATCGACCTACATTCCGCTCGGCACACGTCACCGGCTCGAAAACCCGGGGAAGGTACCGCTCGAAATCATTGAAATCCAGTCAGGCACCTATCTCGGTGAAGACGACATTGTGAGGTTCAACGACAACTACGGCCGCTGCTCCTAGCAGCGCACCCGGAATCATGTGCGGAAAAGAACGAACGGCAAGAAAGAGGTAAGCAAAATGCGCAAGTTTCAGGATTTGCTCGCGCGAGTTTTCGATGTCGCGTTGGTACTGGTGGGGGCGGCGGTGGCGTCGCAGATCCGCTTTGATTACCTCGCTCAATCGGGGTTCTATTGGGCGCTCGTGATGTTTTCCGCCGCTTTTGCGCTGGCCATCTTTCCAGCGTTCGGCGTGTATGAATCATGGCGCGGCCGCTCCAAGCTCTCGCTGGCCGGGCAGGTGTCGCTCGCGTGGTTGATGGTGCAGGTCAGTGCGCTGGTGCTGATGTATTCGCTGCACCGCATCGACTTCGTCTCGCGGCTGTGGTTCTCGTACTGGACCGCGGTGACGGGCGGCCTGCTGATCGCTGACCGGCTAATCATGCATGCGGTGCTGGCGCGTGCGCGCAGTGCCGGTCTGAATCTGCATCAGGTTGCGATCGTCGGTAGCGGCTCGCAGTGTGACGCGATCATCCGCAGGATTGATTCGGCGCCCGGCACAGGCTTTCGCGCGACGGCCGTCTACAACACGCGCCCTGACGTGTCTGCTGTGACCAGCACGCGGGTACCTGTCTGCGAGACGGTCGACGCGCTTGCCGATTACATTCGCACCAACGATGTGCACGAACTTTGGCTCATGTTGTCGCTCACCGAAGAGCCGCTGATCTGCAAACTGATCAACGAGTTCCGCGACGATCTGGTGAATATCCGCTTCATGCCCGACGTGCGCAGCATTGCATTGTTCGATGGCAGCGGCGTGATCGATCTGCTCGGCATGCCGGCGATCAACCTGGTCGCCTCGCCGCTGTCGGCCAACTCGATGCTGAAAAAGGAAATCTTCGACCGCCTGTTCGCCGCGACGGCATTGATCGGCCTCATGCCAATCCTGCTCGCCATTGCGATCGCAGTGAAGCTCTCGTCGCGCGGCCCGGTTTTCTTCAAGCAGAAGCGTAAAGGCGCGGACGGCCGCGTCTTCACGATCTACAAATTCCGCTCGATGCGACTGCATCACGAGCCGAAGGGCACGCTCAAACAGGCGACGCGCGATGATCCGCGCGTCACGCGCGTCGGCGCATTTCTACGCCGCACGAGCCTCGACGAACTGCCGCAATTCTTCAACGTGTTGCGTGGCGATATGTCGGTCGTCGGACCGCGTCCCCATGCACTCGAGCACGACGACCTCTATCAGAAAGTGGTCGCCGGCTACATCAATCGCTATCGGATCAAGCCGGGCATTACAGGCTGGGCGCAGATCAACGGCTTTCGTGGCGAAACCGACCGCATCGAGAAGATGGAGCGTCGCGTCGAACATGACCTGTACTACCTGGGGCATTGGTCGTTCGCACTCGATATGCGGATTATCGGCGCGACGATCGTGGCCGGACTGGCGCATCGAAACGCTTACTAAGTTCTAAGTAGTTAACAAGCACGCTGGGCGCTACCTCCCCCGAGGACTGTCCCTGGCGCAAGGAGGAAACACCATGAGCTCGCTTGGTATACGCACGGGAAGTCTCGTGATTTTCACAGTTGCAACAGTGCTTTCCGGATGCGGAATCGTACCGGGTCAACAGATGATTACCCCAGCCGCGGTTCAGGACACGGGTGGGGACTACAGCACGGAAGCGTCGCAGCAACAGCAGATTCCGATTACCGACATCAACCTCGCGCTGCTGCGCAAGATGAACGCGACGCATACAGCCGCGACGCTGCCGCCGGAGACGACCGCGCTGTTCGGCAAACCGACAGCTTACAAGGTCGGCCCGGGCGACGTGCTGCAGATCGTCGTGTGGGATCACCCGGAACTCGCCGCCGCGCTGGGCCAGCCCGCGCAGAACGCGAAGACGTCGGATGCCGCGCCCGGCTTTCTGATCGACGAAAACGGCGACGTGCAGTTTCCGTATGCAGGCACGGTGCACGTGGCCGGCAAAGACGTCGGGACGATCCAGAGGGAATTGCACAAGCGTCTGAGCAACGTGTATCAGAAGCCTGAGGTGACGGTGCGGGTGGCCTCGTTCCGGAACGCGCAGGTTTATGTCGACGGTGAAGTACGCACTCCTGGCGCGCAGTCGGTCACCGACATTCCGCTGTCGTTGACGAGCGTGATCAACCAGGGCGGCGGCTTCAGCCCGAATGCGGATCGCAGCCGCGTTGAGCTGATCCGCAACGGCGTGACGTATCCGCTCAACGTGGACGACCTGATCAAGCGCGGCCGCAATCCGTCGGACATTTACCTCCAGGCCGGCGACATCGTGCGGGTGGCTTCGCGGGAAGACAGTGGCGTGTATGTGATGGGCGAGGTCAACAAGCCGGCGACCATCCTGCCGATGCGTAACGGCTCGCTGACGCTTTCGCAGGCCATTTCCGATAGCGGCAGCTTCGACTCGAACACGGCGGCGGCGAGGCAGTTGTTCGTGATCCGCAATTCGACCAGCGAATCACCGCAGGTCTATCACCTCGATGCGACCTCGCCGGTGTCCATGATCCTCGCCAATCAGTTCGAGCTTCAGCCAAAGGACGTCGTGTATGTCGGTCAAGGCGGCCTGGTTCGCTTCAACCGTGTGCTGAACCTGCTGCTGCCGGCGATCAATGCTGCTGTGACGGGTGCCGTTCTTGCGAAATAACAAGCGTGCAACGTGACCATGAACCGCCGGGCTTTGTTGGGTGAACAAAATGGCAATTAACTTCGAAAACCGCTATACGGACGTGTCCGGACCGGACGAGTTGCACCTGTCGGACTATCTGCGCACGATCGTGAGAGGTTGGCGCACGATCGTGACGGTGACGCTGATCGCACTCGCGCTGGGGTGCGCGTATGCGTTCCTTGCGCCGCCGACCTATCGCGCGGATGTGTTGTTCCACGTCGAGGACAAGACGGCCAATGCCAACGCGAACGGCAAGGATTCCTTGCCGCCGCTCACCGGCATGTTCGACACCAAGCCCTCGACGGCGGCGGAGATCGAGTTGCTGAAGTCGCGTCTCGTCACCGAGGAAACGGTGAAGAACCTGCACCTCGACATCTCGGCTTCACCGCGTTATATGCCGTTCATCGGCGGGATGATCGCGGGTTTGGTGAACGGGCAGTGGGGCTTCAAGTTGCCTTCTTTCATCAACCTGTCGGGCTTCGCGTGGGGTAACGAGAGCATCGCCGTGTCGCGTTTCGATACGTCGAAGGACTTTTACGACACGACCTTCACGCTGATTGCGGGCGATGCGGGTTCGTATGTGCTGCGCGACAAGAACGGTATCGCGATTCTCTCCGGTCACGTTGGCGAGACCGTGGAAACCGATACCGCCGACGGCCCGATCGCGTTGCATGTCGACAAGCTGGTCGGCGAGCCTGGCGCGCGTTTCGAACTGCAGCGCGCCTCGACGCTGGGCACCGTGGACCGCTTGCAAAAGGCGCTTGTGGTGGCCGAAACCACGCTGCAGTCCGGCGTGATCCGCACCAGCCTCGAAGGCGGCGACCCCGCGCTGACCGCGGCGATCGTCAACAGCATGGCGCGCGAATTCGTGCGTCAGGATGTGGAAAGCCGTTCGACCGAAGCGGAGCACATGCTGGCCTTCCTCGACCAGCAACTGCCCGGCTTGCGCAAGGAACTCGATGACGCGGAGCAACGCTACAACAAATTCCGTAACGCGCACGGCACGGTCGATCTGGGTGAAGAAAGCCGCCTGTTGCTTCAACAGGTCGTCGACAACAAGACGAAGCTGCTCGATCTGCAGCAGCAACGCGCGGAGATGTCGCAGCGCTTCACGGCGAATCACCCGGCAGTAGCCGCGCTCGATGCACAGATCGCGGCGTTGCAGGGCGCGGCGGCCACCATGAACCGCAGCGTGGCCGTGATGCCGGACACCGAGCAGACCGCCTTGCGCCTGCTGCGCGACGTGCACGTCGATACGGAGCTCTATACCAATCTGTTGAATAGCGCGCAGCAACTCCGGGTGGCGAAAGCCGGCCAGGTGGGCAACGTGCGGGTGGTGGACTTCGCCGAAACGCCTGACGAGCCGGTGCGCCCGAAGCGCGTGCTGGCGATCCTGATCTCGCTCGGCGGCGGCTTGCTGATCGGCATCATGCTGACCTTCTTCAAGCGCGCGATGTACGGCGGCGTGGAACGTCCGGACGAGCTCGAAGCGGTGCTCGGCGTGCCGGTGTTCGCGATCGTGCCGCGCAGCCAGACGCAACTGCGTTTGCAGGAAAACGTCATGCTGCGCCGTCGCGGGCTGCATGTGCTCGCACAGCAGGCGCCGGAAGACATCGCCGTGGAAGGCGTGCGCAATCTGCGGACCTCGTTGCAGTTGTCGCTCGATCACGCCGAGAACAACGTCGTGATGATCACCGGTTCGCGGCCCGACACCGGCAAGTCGTTCCTGTCGGTGAATCTGGCGGCGCTGGTGGCGTCGGCGAACAAGCGGGTGCTGATTATCGACGGCGATATGCGGCGCGGCGACGTCCATTCGCATTTCGGCATCGCGCATCAGCCGGGGCTCTCGGACGTGCTGAGCGGTGGCGATCTCGCGTCGATGGTCCAGCGCGACGTGCTGCCCGGACTCGACGTGCTCGCCAAGGGCACGCTGCCCTCGCATCCGTCTGAATTGCTGATGAGCAAGCGTTTCCAGACGATGCTCGACGAGTTGAAGTCGCACTACGACATCGTGATCGTCGACACACCGCCGGTGCTTGCCGTGACCGACTCGACGGTGATCGGCAAGTACGCCGGCACGACGCTGCTGGTGGTGCGCCATGGCCGCCATCCGCTGAACGAGATTGCCGAGACGGCCAAGCGGCTGCTCAACGGCGGCGTATCGCTCAAGGGCGTGCTGTTGACCGATGTGCCTCAGGAAGGGGCATTCCTCGGTTCCGGCTATCAAGGCGGTTATTACGGATACGACAGCATCGCGGGTTGAGGTGGCGGCCCCATGACGGGGCCGGCCATTCGATCGCGATGTTGCATTGCATCGCAAAGTTCAACGAGGGGAGGGGTTCATGAAACGCAAGGTCGCGCTGATCACCGGCATTACTGGACAGGACGGGTCGTATCTCGCCGAGCTGCTGCTCGCCAAGGATTACGACGTACACGGCATCAAACGCAGGTCATCGCTGTTCAATACGGACCGGATCGATCATCTCTATCGCGACCCGCACGACCCGGACCAGCGACTCTTCCTGCATCACGCCGACCTGACCGACTCGACCAGCATTCTGCGCGTGATTCAGCGTGTCGAGCCCGATGAGATCTACAACCTCGCGGCGCAGAGCCACGTGGCGGTTTCGTTCGAGGAACCGGAATACACCGCTAACGCGGATGGCCTCGGCGCGTTGCGGATTCTGGAAGCGATCCGCATTCTGGGGCTTCAGCACAAGACGCGTTTCTATCAGGCCTCGACCTCGGAGCTGTACGGCCTCGTGCAACAGGTGCCGCAGTCCGAGACCACGCCGTTCTATCCGCGCAGCCCGTATGCGGTCGCCAAGCTGTTTGCGTACTGGACCACGGTCAATTACCGCGAGGCGTACGGGCTCTATGCCTGCAACGGGATTCTGTTCAATCACGAATCGCCGGTGCGTGGCGAGACCTTCGTGACGCGCAAGATCACGCGCGCCGTGGCGCGCATCGCAGTGGGCATGCAGAAGACCCTGTATCTCGGCAATCTGTCGGCGTTGCGCGACTGGGGCCATGCGCGCGACTACGTCGAGATGCAATGGCGCATGCTGCAACAGGAACGGCCGGAGGACTACGTCATCGCCACCGGCGTGCAGTACAGCGTGCGTGAGTTCGTTCAGCACGCCGCCGCTGAATTGGGCGTCACGGTGCGTTTCGAAGGCACTGGCGTGGATGAAGTCGGCATTGTCGAAAAGGTGGAAGGGCGCGAAATCAAGATGTCGCCCGGCGATGTGATCGTGCGTGTCGATCCGCGCTACTTCCGGCCCGCCGAAGTCGAGACGCTGCTGGGCGATCCGTCGAAAGCCCATGCGCAGCTCGGCTGGAAGCCGACCACACCGTTCAGCGCGCTCGTCAAGGAAATGGTGCGGGCGGACTATCAGATTGCGAGACGTGACGCGCTTGTCACGCTGGCCGGATTCACGGCACTGGAACATCACGAGTAACGGCGATGAACAAACAAGCACGCATCTTCGTGGCGGGCCACCGTGGCATGGTCGGCTCCGCGCTGGTCCGGCGGCTTAATGCCGAGGGGTATCACAACGTCGTCACACGTTCGAGGGCGGAGCTCGATCTCAAGGATCAGGCTGCCGTGAACGGCTTTTTCGAGCGGGAAAAGATCGACGTGGTGTTGCTCGCGGCCGCGCGCGTGGGCGGCATTCTCGCCAATGCGTCGCAGCCGGGCGAGTTCATCTATGAAAACCTGGTGATCGAAACCAACGTGATTCACGCCGCGTTTCGCGCCCAGGTGGAGAGGCTGGTGTTCTTCGGTTCGTCGTGCATCTATCCGAAGCAATGTCCGCAGCCGATCCGCGAGGAGTATCTGTTGACCTCGCCGCTCGAGCCGACCAACGACGCCTACGCGATCGCGAAGATCGCCGGCCTCAAGCTGTGCGAGGCGTACAACCGCGAATACAACACACAGTACGTCTCGTTGATGCCGACCAATCTGTACGGCCCCAACGACAACTACGACCTGAACAGCAGCCATGTTTTGCCGGCGCTACTGAGGAAGGCGCACGAAGCGAAGGTGGACGGCTCCGCGACCTTGACGGTGTGGGGTTCGGGCACACCGCGCCGCGAGTTTCTGCATGTCGACGATCTCGCCGCGGCCACGCTCTTCGTGCTCGAGCACAACGTGACAGAAGGCCTGTTCAATGTCGGCGTGGGTGAAGACCTGTCGATTCGCGAACTGGCCGAATGCATCTGCAAGGTGACCGGCTTCGAGGGTGAGCTCGTGTTCGACGCGTCCAAACCCGACGGCACGCCGCGCAAGCTGCTGGACGTCTCGCGGCTCGCGCAGATGGGTTGGCACGCGACCATTGGCCTCGAAGAGGGCATCACGTCCACGTATCGGGAATTCGTTGAATTGCACGCCGGCTCGACCGCCGCCGCCGTCATGCACGTTTAGGCGTGCACTGAAGGGCTGCTGGGCGCGATTCCGGCAATGAGAGAGCGCGTGGAGCGTTTCGCACGAAGAGCGTGCAACGCACACAGGGACGATTTTCGAGGAGTGGCATAAAAATGACTGCGTCAGTCACGATCTTCCACAACGTCGTATGGTCGCGTCACAAGGGTGTCGTGTTCTCCGCCTTGCATAACATCTCGGCATCCGGCGCGATTCGCTATTCGATGGTGCAGATTGCGGATACGGAGCACGACCGCGTTGGTTTTTCGGACGTCGACTATTCGTACCATCGCTATCCGATGCAGAAGCTGTTCGACGGTTGCTACGAAGATGTGCCGACGATGAAGATGATCGCGCGGCTCACCTGGGAAGTGTTGCGGACCAAATCGGATCTGATCGTCCTGCCGGGCTACCACCGTCCGGAATACTGGGCGATGCTGGCGGCCTGCATCCTGACCGGCAAGCGGCGCGCGGTGTTCTGCGATTCGACCGCGCGCGACCGGCCCAAAAAACTGCTGACGTCGATTCCGAAGCGTGTGTTCTTTTCGCTCTGCGATGGCTATTTCGGTTTCGGCGAACGCAGCCGCGAGTATCTCGAGTCACTCGGTGCGAAACGCGACAAGATTTTCGTACCGTGCCAGGCCGCGGCAATGCCCGGATCGTTTTCGCCGGAGCGCGCGCTGGTCGAGCGGGTCGCGGCGCGCGTCGGCAATCCGCCGGTGTTTCTGTACGTCGGCCGGCTCTCGGAAGAGAAGGGCATCGGCACGCTGATCGAGGCGTTCGCCGGCTTGCGGCGCCGCATTCCGGCAGCTAAGTTGCGCATTGTCGGCACCGGGCCGATGGCGGACGCGCTGCACGCGAAGGCGGCTGATCTCGAACTGGGCGACGCGGTCACTTTCGCCGGCAGTTTGCAGGACGAACCGCTCACCCGCGAATACTACGGCGCGACCTGCATGGTGCTGCCGAGCTATAGCGAGCCGTGGGGGCTCGTCGTCAACGAGGCGCTCGCGCATGGCTGCCCCGCGGTGGTCAGCGAGAGTTGCGGTTGTGTGCCGGAACTGGTGATCGATGGCGTGAGCGGCTATGCATTCACGGCGGGCGATGTCGCCGGACTGCAGCGCACGATGCTCAAGGCGATGGAGGCATTCGCCGACGCCGGCGGCACGGCGCGCCGCTGCATGGATGTGATTCGCCGTTTCGATCCGCCTTCTGCTGCCGCCAATATCGCGCGTGGCTGCGCGCTGATGCTGAGCGACTGAGGCGCCTCACGGCCCCGCCGCCCATGCGAAGCTCTAACCCGTCCTGGCAGTCCCAATGAAGATTCTGATCTACGGCATCAATTACGCGCCTGAACTGACGGGGGTCGGCAAGTACACCGCAGAGATGGCTGTGCTTCTGGCCAGACGCGGCCACGAGGTTCGCGTGGTGTGCGCGCCGCCTTATTACCCCGAGTGGCGCGTGGCGGTGGACTATGTGTCATGGCGGTATCAGCGCGAGACGCGCGACGGCGTGACGATCTGGCGCGCGCCGCTGTGGGTGCCGGCGCGTCCGAGCGGCCTGAAGCGGATGCTGCATCTGGCGAGTTTCGCGGTGAGTTCGTTGCCGCTGCTCGCCCGGCAGATGCTCTGGCGCCCCGATGCCGCGATGCTGATCGCGCCGACCCTGATGTGCGCGCCCGCCGCACTGGCGTTCGCGCGTCTCGCGGGCGCGAGTGCATGGCTGCATATTCAGGACTTCGAGGTCGATGCGGCTTTCGATCTGGGTCTTCTGAAAAGCTCGCGCGCGGCACGCGTGGCACGCTGGATCGAAAGCACGTTGCTGCGCCGCTTCGATACCGTGTCGTCGATTACGCCGCAGATGGGTGCGCGCGCGGTGGTCAAGGGCGTCAAGCCTTCGCGGGTTGTGTGCCTGCCCAATTGGGTCGATGGGTCGACCATCTTTCCGCTGACGCAAGCGAGCGACTACCGGCGCCTGCTGGGTATTCCGGCGGGCCAGAAGGTCGTGCTGTACTCGGGGAACATGGGCGCGAAACAGGGTATCGAAACACTCGCCGATGCGGCGGCCTCGCTCGCCGCACGTACCGACCTCACCTTCGTCTTCTGCGGCAGCGGCGCGGCGAAAGAGAGTTTGCTCGAGCGCTGCGCGGGATTGACGAACTGCGTGTTCATTCCCCTGCAACCCCTGGAGCGTCTGAACGAGCTGCTCAATCTCGCCGACATTCATGTACTGCCGCAACGGGGCGATGCCGCGGATCTGGTGATGCCGTCGAAGCTCACCGGCATGTTCGCAAGCGGGCGCGCGGTGGTGGCCATGGCGCGGCGCGGCACCGGTCTCTACGACGCGGTGTCGCCGCGCGGCGTGGTCGTGCCGCCGGATAACGTCAAGGCTTTGGTGGCAGCAATCACGGTGCTGGCAAGCGATCCCGAACGCCGTGCGGCGCTCGGCAAGGCGGCACGCAATTATGCGGAGCGCGCGCTATCGCCGGAGTCGACGATCGGCACCTTCGAAGCTCGGCTCGCGGCGCTGGTTCATGGCACACGTGACAAGCATCCGAACGTGGAGACGCCGTATTTCGGTGGCCCGCGGCCTTCAGGCGCCGCGGCCCGGCGGCGCAAGCCGGCTACAACGGAGGAAGCCGCGCCGGATTGATCCGGCACGCGGCCATCTCATGAATGCGATATCACCACGGGGATTTGTAGACGGCGTGCTTGCCCGCATCGAACGGATCGGCGTAAGTGGTTTTCGCTGCGCCATCGGGCATCAGGCGGTTGGCTGCATTCGGACCGCCCTGCTGGCCGGCTACGCGCGCCTTGCCGTTGCCGGCGGCCTGCGCCTTGTTGGGCTGTTTGCGCACGGCAGGCTGCGCTCCACCCAGCACCGTCATGCGTTGTTCGTCGAGCAGGGCCGCCTGCTGGGCGTCGGCGGTGTTGCCTTGCTGCGCGTCTGGCGAGCCGTAGTCGCGTGGGACGCCGAGCAACTGCGTTTCACTGTTGCGATTCGCCACCCCCGGCTTGGCGCGCGCTGCCGGGGCGGGGGTGCCGTAGCTGGTCGCAGCGGTGGCGGCAAGGGCCGGCGCAGCGGGCGCGGGCGCCGCTGCGTTCTGCGCGAGCGCCGGTACGGCATAGGTCGCGATGGCGAGAAGCAGCGAGGGTGCTATGTGCCGGAACGGAATGGTCATCGGATGCCCCAGGAAGATGCGGTCGCAATAGAGCTATCGTGCGCCAAGCAGTACGCGTGCAGCCGCCAAAACGCTTGCTCGCACGGCCATGAAGCCGGATTCAGTAAGGAGTCGAAACATAATGTAAGCGTGACGCAGGGGTATGTGGATTCCCGTTCGTGGTCTGGAGAAATCTGATGGGTAACGCTGCCGACGATCCGCAGATCGGGCGTATGCCGGAAGTCGAAGGCGTTCGCGAGGATGGTCGCGTCATCGATCTCAGTCTGGCCGGCAAGGGAAACTATCGCGCGAAGCGCGGCGCCCTGATCGAACTCATCTGGTTTGTCGTGGAAGCCTGCGTCATCAACAACAAGCTGCTGCCGCTCTCGTCGGTGCGCGTGGCGCTGTTACGCCTGTTCGGCGCGAAGATCGGCACCGGCTGCCGCTTCGTGCATCCATTGCGCGTGAAGTCGCCGTGGAACCTGGAGGTGGGGAATAACTGCTGGTTCGGCGTCGACGTCTGGATCTACAACCAGGCGCTGATCCGTATCGGCTCGAATGTCTGCATTTCCCAGGGGACGTTCCTCAGTGCCGGCTCTCACGATATGAGCACCACGATGGATCTGCGCGTCGCGCCGATCGTCATCGAGGACGGTGTCTGGATCACGTCGAAATGCGTTGTGCAGATGGGTGTGACGATCGGCCGGTCGGCCGTGGTGACGCCCTTGTCCGTCGTGCATCGTTCGCTCGAACCAGAGGGCGTGTATGGCGGCAATCCATGTCGTTTTATCAGGAACCGTTTCGATTCCGTGACCTGAAGCACAGAAAGAGAACCGAAGCGTTTATACGCTGAGGAGGCCAGGTCGTTGACAAGCCGGAATGTCGGCGGCCGCAATCGGATTGTCGATCGATGCTTTTGATCGACACCTGCGGCGATGCCGGTGATGCGTTCGGCAACGACGTGTGCGTGGTTTGCTTGCCAGCCCCGGTTGGATGAGTAGCCGGTTTGACGCACTCAGAAATGCATGAAGAAGATGGGAGTAGGGATGTTCATCGATACTCGCACTGTTGAACAAAACACGGTCATTGAAACGACGGTCTGCATCATCGGCGGAGGTGTGGCCGGCATTACGCTTGCGTTGGAGATGTCGAGGGCCGGGGTCGACACCTGCATGCTCGAAAGCGGGGGCTTCGGGCCTGATGACGAAACGCGCGACCTCTGTCGCGGCGAAAACGCCGGGCTTCCCTATTCGTTCGCGGACGGCTCGCGCAGCCGCTACTTCGGCGGCAGCAGCAACTGCTGGGGCGGCTGGTGCCGCCCGCTCGATCCGTGGGACTTCGACAAGCGCGACTGGATCCCGCACAGCGGCTGGCCGTTCGGTCTCGACGAACTGGCGCCGTATTACGCGCGTACGCATGAACTGCTGAAACTCGGCCCGCAGAATTTCGACCCTGCCTACTGGGAGCGCGAGATCGGACGCCATGACGTGCGCCGCATACCGCTTGCGACCGGCGATATGCGCGATACCGTCGCGCAATTCAGCCCTCCTGTGCGTTTCGGCAAGACCTATCGTGACGAGCTCTCGCGTTCGGCGCGGGTGCGCGTGTTTCTGCATGCGAATGTGCGGAATATCGATGCCGACGCTGACGGAACGTCCGTTTCGCGGCTTCAGGTGGCGACCATCAGTGGACGCAAGATGACGGTGACCGCGAGGATTTTCGTGCTCGCCACGGGCGGCATCGAGAATGCGCGGCTTCTACTCGCTTCGAACAACGTGCAGGCGGCGGGCCTCGGCAATGCCAACGATCTCGTGGGCCGCTATTTCATGGACCATCCGCGGATGATGTCCGGCAAGGTGCGTTTTCGTCCGGGCAACGCGCGCAACAAGCTGTATGACATCAAGTATCACTATCAGAACGCCGCGGTGTCCGCGCACGGCACGAAGATCTCCTCACAGTTCGCGCCGAAGCAGGAGTTGATGGAACGCGAGAAGCTGCTGAATTCGCGCGTGTGGCTCTATTCGCGCTGGTACGGTGAAGGAACGGCCGGGTCCGAGGCGCTGATCCACTGCAAGGAAGCGCTGTTGCAGAAGGACCAGCCGGGCCGCAGCCTGAAAACCGATGTCGCGACGATGATCGCGCATCCGCTGCATACCGTGGGCTACGGATTGACGCGGCTTCTGCAGTGGCCGGCGCTGATTACCGACGTGACCTTGCAGGCGATTGTTGAAGCGGTGCCTGATCCTGATAGCCGGGTCACGTTGTCGCCCGATAAACGCGACCGCCTCGGCATGCCGCGCGTGAAGGTGGAGTGGCGTCTGGGCGAACAGGTGCAACGGACCTTCGACAAAACGTTTGCGTTGCTCGCGCAGGAATTGCAGATGGCGGGTATTGCTGATGTCGAACTCGATGCGCCGCTCGAAGGCCGCCGCTGGCCGGCAAAGCTGGAGGGCACGTGGCATCACATGGGCACTACGCGCATGCACGATTCGCCACGTGAAGGCGTGGTCGATCGCGATTGCAAAGTGCACGGGATGAGTAATTTTTATGTGGCGGGCAGCTCGGTGTTTCCGACCGTCGGCGCCAACTTTCCGACCATCACGATCGCCGCGCTTGCGCTACGCCTCGCGGGTCATCTGGTGCGGCAACTCGATGTCCCGGATATCGTCGGCAATACGCGGGGTGATGCCGCCAACAGTTCCCTGATGTCGATTCAGACGCAGCAGCCTCAGGTCGAAACGCTGCCGATCGCAGCTTCGACCTTGACGCCGTTGATGAAGGAGCAGTGAAGAGCAGCCGGTGACGGCGCGCGCCTCGCGGCGCGCGCCCTTATCCCGGCGTCACTGGCTTGGTTGAGTCGTGGCTTCGCGCAGCGTGCTGAGCGTGTTTTCGCGCGCTTCACCGATGTTGCTGCCTTTCGTTTCCAGCAGCGCGGTCAACGCGCTGACCATGGTCTCGACCCGGAAACGTGCTTCGAACGTGCGAGTTGCCTGAGCGCGCATGGCGGCGCGTGCGGTGTCGTCGAGTTCGAGCCAGCGCACGAGATTCTTTTCCGTACCGTCTACCGTGTCGGCGGCCACCATCCCCGCACCGTCAGCTTCGATCTCGCGCCACACGTTGACCTTGTCGGAGATCAGCGCCGGCAGTCCGCAGCCGAGCGCCTCGGCAACCGCTACGCCGAAGTTCTCCTGATGCGAGGGCAGAACGAATACGTCGCTTGCATGGAACGCGCCCCACTTGAGATCGCCCTGCAGCATGCCCGGCAGGCTGAGGCGGTGCGCGATGCCGGCCGCCTGAGCCTGGGCGCGCAAGCTGGCCACCCAGCCGGTCTCGTCGGGACCGGCGATCATGAGATGCAGGGACGGGTCGCGGCCGGCGACACGCGCGAACGCGTCGATCAGCAGATCGCAGCCCTTCTTTGCGTGCACGCGGCCGAGAAACAACACGATGCGTTTGCCGCGCAAGCCGGGCACGGCTTGCAGGAACGCTTCGCGCAGAGACGCTGCGTCGAGCGGCGGCACGGTCGTGCCGTACGGCACGATCCGCTCCTGCGCGCGGTACAGCCAGAACGATTGACGGGCGCGCACACGCTCTTCTTCCGTCGTAAAGATGACGGCGCGGGCATCGCGCAGTACCCGGTATTCGGCCCACGGCCAGTACAGCCACTTCTTCAGATGCTTGAGCGGGTAAGCCTGTTTGAACCAGGGGTCGAGCATGCCGTGCACGTACACATAATAGGGCACGTCGCTTTGACGCAGCGCTTTCCATGCCGCGAAGCCGTGGTACTGCCACAGGCCGTGCACGATGACCGCATCGAAACGCTTCGCGTTGGCCGCGATCCACGGTGCGAGTTGCGCGCTATAGCTGTAGCGGCTGTTGACGGGGCCAAACGCGTGGACCGGAAACGGAAAGGACGCGAGATAGGTGTCGCCGGGCGCATCGCAGGTGGCCACTTCGATCTCGTGCCCGGCGTCCTGCATCGCCGCGCCGCTGCGGCGAACGCCTTCAACCGGGCCACCCGCGCGGGGGTCGACGCTTGCAAGCAAATGGAGAATTTTCATCGGACGATATTCCGTCGATCGGCGTTTTGCGCTGACGTGGTGTGCGACACGAGGGCGCCGAACTGGCTGGAGCCGGGCGCGGTGCTTGCCGCGTGCGACATGCCGAGGGTCGTCGCGAGATCCGCGCGACCCATGCCGGGCTGGATTCTGCCCGGCAATTCAGGCATGGCGGCGGGGTGCAAATGCGGCGGTGTAGGCGCGCGTTTCACCCGCGCCGGCAGTGCGCGCTGCAAGCGCGAGTGCGTGGCGATCATCAGGCCGAGGGCGATGCCGAATATCAGCCCGGAGAAACGCGGTCCGAGCGGATTGCCGCCGATCGAAGTAGCCGGCAACGCGGCGAACAACATGATGGCGCGGCCTAGCACCGGAAGCATGGGCGCGTCGGGAACCACCACGCGCCAGTAGCGGTACGAGAAAAAGCAGATTACCAGCGCGGCCAGGGTCGCCAAAGGCATGGCGATGCCGAACAGCAGTCCGCCCGCGAAGAATTGATAGACCCAGAAATTGTGACCCGCCGGCCATTCGTTGATCGCGTAAAAATCTTTCTCGCTGATCTGGCCGGCAAGGTCCGGCAGGTAGACGGGGGAATAGCGGTAGTAGTGCCCGTAGCCTTCGCCGAATAGCAGCGTTTCCGGCGACGATGTCACCTGGTCGTACTGATCGCGCATCTCGGCGAGACGGGTGATCGTGGTTGGATCCTTGCCGGTGACGGTTTCCTCGGACGCGAAAATGCGCTGCGTCCAGTGTTCGGTGACGGTCGGGAAACTCACCGCCACGATGCCGACTACGCCGGCCAGCACCGCGCCGGTCATCACGCCGCGGGCGGCCGTCCGCCAGATAAGCTGGATCGATGGTGCGCTCAGCGCCATCGCGATCAGGAACAGCAGGATCGTGCCAACCAGCAGACTGCGCGTCACGCTCAGCAACTCGATGATCACGCTGAGTGCGAACACCGCGACGGTGAAAAACGAAAAGCGTCTGGCAACGACGAATTCGTGCAGCAGCACGGCTTGCAGCCCCAGCAACGTCACGGAGATGATACGAAAGCGCGCGTCCTCAAGGTCGCCACTCGTGGCTAAACCATAGACGAAAGTAAACAGGAGGCAGATCACGTTGGCAACGAACAGGGCTTTCTCGAACTGCGAGATTCTGTATTCGCTCCACGGATGGCAGGCCACCACGTAGCCCAGCAAAAACAGCAGGAACGGCAGGAGAACGCGCAGATAGTTGCCGGTGTCGTTGTCCTGAACAAACTGGGCGACGATGCTGCCGAGCACACAGAGCAACACGCTGAAGGTGACCACCGAGCGCAGCCGCGAGCTGTTGTGAAAACGTGGCGCGATCAGGGCGAGAGCGAGCCCCGCGGCGATCACGGGAACGACGAATATGAACTGGACGAAGTGGCCTACGTTGGCGTCGGGCGCTTTATAGTCCAGCGCAAGCGGTAACAGAAATAACCATATCCAGAGCGTCGCATACTGATGGCGCATTGCTGATTCCTCCCCGTGCTGTCGATCCGCCGTCGGTCTAAAGCGGACGGTCTCGCATCGGGTCATTGTGCGGGAATATCCCCACGTGGCCGCTCCGCCTGGCCAGTTTCGTCGCTGTTTGCCTGGGTTCTGGCGACCGTGGCAAGGGCGCTCCCTGCAAGACGCGCGCACACTTGCTGATGTTGTCGGCCAATGCCTTGATGTTGGCGCGCGCGCACGCGTGCCGCCACCGAAGATGCAAAAAGGGACACGCGCCCAGGAATGGTGACAGGGGAGAACAACATGAAATTATTCGGCGGGGCGAAATCCGTAACAGCCGGGCGGGCCATCGAGCTGGATTTCGTGCGGGGCATCGCCATTATCATGGTGATGGGGTTTCACTTTCATGCCGTTCAGACCGGCAACTTCCTGATTGAAATCATCGAGTACCCCCTGAAGAATTTCGGGCGGGAAGGCGTCAATCTGTTCTTTACGCTGAGCGGTTTTCTGGTTGGCGGCCTGTTGCTTCGACAGTACGCCGAAACAGGTAACGTCGACGCCAAGCGCTTTATCGTCCGGCGGATTTTCCGTATCTGGCCCGCGTATTACGTGTTGATCGCGTTTCACGTGCTGGCCGGGCGCCATCCGTGGAATACCTTTCTGATCCAGAACCTGACCCACCTGCAGAACTATCTGGGCACCTCGATTACCCAGACCTGGAGCCTCGCGGTCGAAGAACACTTTTATCTGGTCCTGCCGGCGCTGCTGTTGCTGTTCGCGCGCTGGCGCCTCAGTGCATGGACGATTGTCGGCGTGCTCACCGGAATCTGCGCGGTGGTGTTCACCGCGCGCTGCTTCGCGGTGGCGAGCGGCAACCTGGAAGGGGCATTCGCGTACACGCAATATCGCATCGACAGTTTGCTGGTCGGCGTGATTCTGTCGGCGATCTACTGGATGAAACCGGGCGTCTATCATCAGATCGCGAAGCGCAAATGGCTGCTGATCGCCAGCATCGTGGTGCTGTGTGCGTGGCTTGCTCTTGCGACGAAACACATCGCGCTCGACGAAAGCATTGGTTACACGATTCAGGCGCTCGGTTTTGCCGCGCTGATCGTGTTCGTGCTGGAGTATTCGGGGTCGTTCAAGACGTCGTGGGTGTATCGCGGAATTGCCTGGATCGGCCTCTATTCGTACGGCATTTACCTGTGGCACTCGCTTGCGCTCGCCCCGGGCGACATGCTGATTCGCAAAATGACCGCCATTGGGCTTGCGCCGAGCGTCATCTGGATCGTGGCGCTTACCGCGCAGTTCGCTTTTGCGATTGCGATCGGCTACGTGACCACACGCGCGATCGAGTATCCATTCCTGCTGATGCGCAACGCGCTGTTCCCGGCAAAGCGCAACAGCTCGGTGCGCGAAGAAGTGCCGGTTGCCGGCGGCCAGTTGTCCTGAGGACGTTTCAAGTTCAACCGTGGGCGACCTGGCATCGCGCCAGGCGCTCCGAGTTTCTGCGGAAGTGAGGGAGGGTGTGTCGAAGCAGGCGTGATGCCGGATCAGGCCATCTGCTGCAGCAAGGTCTGCTTGAATTGCCCGAGCGTATGGCGTGACAGCAGGTCTTCGCGTGCCGCCGGAACGGCCTCGGGCTCATGCGGCCACGAGGTCATGGTCTCGGTGATCGCCTTGCCGATCGAGGCGGAGCTCAGGTCCTTCAGAATCGGCCCCAGTTCGCAGCGCCGGCTGAACCAGCCGATCAGTCCATCTTCCGTTGCAATCACCGGCTTGCCGAAGCGGTACGCCTGCACGAGCACGCCGCTCATGCCGTAGTGTCCCTTGTAGCCTAGCCAGACTGCGTCGCAGGCGGAGAACAGATCGCGCTCGACGTCGTTCGCAATGAAGGAGTCGAGCACCAGCGGCGCGGGCGTGAGGCTGCGCACATGATTGCGCATGAAATGGCGCGTGCCGGTATCCTGCTCACCGGCAACGATCAGCGTGGGTGCGTGCTCCAGACGCGTCAACGCGTGGACCAGTTCGTAGATGCCCTTGCGTTCGGTGATCGAGCCGTACACCAGCAGATAACGCTGCGTGGGATCCAGCCCGAGCCGCTCGCGGGCCAGCACAGGATTTTCCGCACGCTCGTCCGGAAACGGGTCCGCGACATAGGCGACCGCGGCGCTGCTTTTAGACGTATTGTGCGCGGCCCATTCCGGCAGAGTCGGGTCGATCGTCAGCAATGTGCGCAGCCCGACGGAGCGGACGGCACGCTTGAAAAGCAGCGCTTTGACGGCATTCACAATCGGCCGATCGGGCGACTTGATGCCGACCTTGTGATGATGGAAGGTCGAGCGCATCGTGATGCCGATCCACGGTGTCTTGCGAAAAGGCGAACCGAGAAACGGCAACGCATAGAAGAAGTAATCCACGTACGGCACAACCACCAGCCTGATCGGCTGCGCATGGCTGACAATGCGGTGCACGCGCTTGAAATAGCGATGAAAGCGCGAATACTGGTTCGGCTGGGGCAACAGTCCGCGCGGCCGCTCCTCGGGATCGACGAAGGCGATCTGCAGATCCGCGCGGTTCGCGGCGACGATCTGTCTGGCGAGCCGATGGTCTTCGTTGGCGGATTCGGTCGCGAGAATGCAGGGATAGCCGGCCTCCGTGCAGGCCTGCATGGTCCATTCGACATAGCGCCACCGGTGGCCGGTGAGGTTGGGCTCCACAATCAGGACGTAGTCTTGTTCCATTGATTCAGTGGTCTTCAGTGGTCTTCAGTGGTCGAATGCATTGTGGAAAAGCACCCTCGCGCCGGCTATCTGAGGCGCTAGCTGAACAACGTTAGCATCGGCGGCGTCAGTGAATCCGTCTATTTGACCCGTTCTGTGGGTAAACGTACTAGCGCGCAATGGCTTCGGCTGAACTGGCCTAGCTGATGGCGGTTGTTGCCGATTGTCTCGCTGTAAGGTCGTATATGGGATTCGATGAAAAAACTCGCCAGCTTGCTGGTGCAATCTAACAATTTTGCGCCGGCGGCGTTTCGCAGCGATGCATTGAATCGCTGCCGATGACCGACTCAACGGCGTTCCGATTCGACGGAGAAACAGCTTGCGGGCGATCAGGCTTCCGGCGCTCTCGATAGCGGCCAGCTTCGGCGCGAGCGCGGCGACGTGGGTGCTATTGCAGCAGTTCGCTGTGCGTGGACTCGTAGCAATCAAATTTCTTGCGATTGGCCGGATGCTCGGGCCGGCGGCGATCGGTAGCGTGAGCGTGGCTTTGCTCGCGGTGGCGATTGCCGAGGCGTTGTCGGACACGGGTCTCGCGCAAGCGGTCATTCAAGGCGAACATCCACCGTCGCGTTCACAACTCGGCGCGGTGTGGACCACGTTGACCGCGCGCGGCGTGCTCATCTCACTGCTGCTGGTCGCGCTTGCACCATTGCTGAGCAGTCAGTTTCATCTGAACGGCTCACTGGTGCTGATTCAGCTTGCCGCGCTGCTGCCGCTGTTACGCGGTCTTGCATCGCCCACTTACTACCTCGTGCAGCGCGAGCGGCGCTTCCAGCATATTGCCGGCGTCGAGGTCGGGGCGGCCTTTGTCGATTGTTCGGTCGGCTTGGGGCTCGCGTATTTCGGCGCCGGTGCGGCCTCGGTGCTGCTCGGCCTCGTGGCCGGCGAGAGCCTGAAAAGCATCCTGACCTGGGCGACGATGAAACCGCGCCCGCCGATGCGCGCCGTGTGGTCGGGCATTGGTCACTACGTCGGCTTCAGCCGCTGGATCTGGGCGAGCAGCGTGATCAACCTGCTGCTCAACCAGTTCGACAAGGTCGTGGTCGGCAAACTGCTCGGCCCGGCGCAACTGGGTGGCTATCAGATGTCGTCGCGGCTCGCGCAGATGCTGCTCGCCGACGCTGCCATCGCGATGTCGCAATACCTCTTTCCCACCTTCGCGGCGCGTCATCGGCGGAGTCCGCAGGCCGCCTCGCGGCTGATCAAGATTTATCTGCTCGTGATCGCGATCGGGTTGACGGCGTTCGTCGCGGTGCTGAGGCTGATTGCCGAGCCGCTCTTCTCGCTGATTCTCGGCGCGGCCTGGTTGCCTGCGGTGCCGTTGTTCAGAATTCTCGTGATCAATATGGCGATCGGCGCGTTGATTGCCGTGCTGGTCGCTTATCTGCGCGCGGTGGGTGACGCGAAGGCGACGGTGCATGCGTCGCTGATTCAGGTTGTCGTGCTGCTGGCGAGCGTGCCTGCGGCAGTTCATTGGTGGGGCGTGACGGGTATTGCCTGGTCCATGACCCTTGGCCTTGGCTGCGCCGCGGCGTGGATGCTGTTCAGAACGCTGACTGCAAGGACTTCATGATGCGCGTCTTACATCTGGTTCTGGCGCCGCGTTTGTCGGGCGCCGAAGTCCTCGCCAAGGATCTCGCTATCGATCAAAGCGCCGAAGGCATGGCCGTGTGTGTGGCCTCACTGTTGCCTGTGCACGCCGAATTCCTGCCCTTGCAGGACGAACTGCAGCGGCACGGCGTGCAGTGCTGGTTTCCTTCGCGGCGCAGGCGCCTCGCGGGCAAACTGTGGAATCTGTTCTTCACGGTGCGGCGATTTCAACCGGACGTGATTTTCGCGCACGCCACGATTCCTTCGTTTTATGCGCGCGCGTTGCCGCTGCGGGTGCCGGTCGTCTATGTGATGCATTCGGCGACCAACGATTTCGAGCGGCCGCTGTTCCGGCGCGTCGAGCACATTCTGTCCGGACGCGCCCGGGTCGTGATCAGCGTATCGCAGCAAGGCATGACCGATTACGTGCAGGCAATCGGGCCGCATCCTGCGATGACCGTGGTGCCCAACGGGGTCGACCTCGGCCGCTTCGCGTTCACCGACGGCGCCGCGCATAGCGGCCGGGCGCCGCAAGTCGTGCAGATCGGGCGCTATGCGTCGGTGAAGAATCAGCTTCTGACCGTGCGTGCCTTCGGCCAGGTGCTCGAGCAGGTGGCGGACGCGCGCCTCGTGCTGTACGGCGTGGTCGAAGATCCGGATTATCAGCGCACGGTCATCGGTCTCGTGCACGAGCTGGGGATCGCGCACCGTGTCGTGGTGGCGGGTCCGCGTACCGATGTGGCGAGCGTGCTGTCGGAGTCGAACGTGTTTGTCATGCCCTCGCGCTCCGAGGCGCACAGCGTGGCGTTTCTTGAAGCGTTGGCTTCCGGTATTCCGATCGTCGCGAGCAGGATTCCATCGTTTGCCTTCGCAAACGGCTTTCCCGGTGTGCAGTTGGTCGATACGGACGATGTGCCGTGCTATGCGGATGCCGTGGTCGCGGCGCTGGGGCAGGCGCGGGCGCAACGCTCGCTTGCCGGTCTGACGCTCAGGGATACGGCGGCCCGCTATCGGGCAATCGCGCAGCAGGTCAGTAGTCGTCTCGCCGTGCCGGCCCGCTAGTTCTTCGGCTGGACTTTGCCTATGGCTTGCGCCGGGGCCCCGACGTTCAATGGTGGCTGATGGCGGAGCTGCGGTCGTCGGATGTCGTCTCGGGCGCGGGCGTCGACGGCCACGCGCTCGCCAGTTCGGACTCGCGCATCGCGAGGGTCAAGAGGCGCTGGGCTTCCTTGCTGCTCGAATCGACCTGCAGCGCATCGCCGGCCTTGTGCCAGACGCACGCCCATCGTGCGACATAACCGCAACCTCGCGCCACGCTCAAAAGCGCATCCCGCTGCTGTTCACGCGCGGTTACGGTTTCGCGCATGCGCAGTGCGTCCGGGTTGTCCGGCTGGGCCGCCATGGCTGCCGCCAGGCGCGCTTTCGTCGCCGACAGATTGTTCTGCTGCAGATTGGCGCGGGCGGACCTGATCTGCTTTGAAGCATCCACGCCAGGTTTGACGGGCGGGTTGTTGGTCTGGCCGCCCGGGTTGTGCTTCGCCTCGGCCGATGCCGTCATCACGCGCCGCGGAGCCGGCGGCGGCACAGCGGTTGGCGCGACAGCCAGCGATCGCACCGGCGCGGGTTTCACAGGCCGTTGAGCAACGAAGACCGGCGCGGATCGCTGAGCGAGGGCAACCGGTGGTTTGACGTGCTGGGTTTTCACTTTGCCGGACACCGCGATAGGGGTGCCGTCGTCCGAGTCGTTGGTGTGAATGAAGCCCAGGTACACGGCGGACGCCACAACCAGCATCGAGACGCCGAGCACGACGGACTGACGCAGTCTGTGCACGACGGGGGCGGCGACCGGTGCCTCGCTGGTGACGGAATACGGATCGGTTAGCTCGCGCGAAGACGGGCGCCAGATTCGCGGCGTCATCAGCCGGGTCGCCAGCATCGGCTGGGGGTCGCCCAGCGGCATTTTCAAGGGGGGAGGCGGCGTGCGGCGCACGCCGAGCGAATCGACCGGACGCGCGCCGCACTCGGTGCACGGCGTAAAGCGACCGGCTAGCGACGCACCGCAGTGCTCGCATTGGGGGTAATCATGCTGATCGGAAGTAACGTCGCTAAGCATTGCCGTTTCGCAAAGGGGCGTCGAATGCCGGCGCCACAATCAAAAAGAACCAGGCACGGCAGCGAGGCTTGCAATCGGGATTACTGTGCGACGACGTAACCCCGCGCTTGCATGCACGCGCCATACGCGGCCCAATACTGTGTCATTGGCGGTTCAGGCGCCGGCAGCGGCGGCAGCTTCACGCCAGATGCCGCGGCCGTCTGCGCCGCGCCGGCTGCTGCCGTCTCCGAGGCGCCGTTATCCGCGCTGGTTGCCGATGCCGGCGTGGCGGCCGCGGTCGTCGCGGTCGTTGCAGTTGCCGTGGTCGAGCTTGCTGTCTTGGTCGCCGCAGCGGTCGTTGCCGTGCTCACGCCGGCCCCGCTTGCGGCAGGCGCGGTTGCGGCTGCGGGCATGCTTGCGCCAGGCGGGGTCGCTGAAAAACTGCTCTGGGGCAAGGGCGGCCGCGACGGCGCACCCGTCGACGATGTTTTGGTTGCCGCAGGTTTGCGCGGCGGAAGCTGCGATTGGTGCGCGATGTTGATCTTGGTCTGCTTGTTGGCGGCGGCGTAGCACATCGCGGTGTCGATGCTGCGCTGATAGGCGCTTTGACTTCTGATGGGATAGATGAGCGGCTGCCATGCGAAAGCAGCACTGCTAAACACCCATAGCGTCAATGCCGTATATGTTCTGATTCTCATCGCAGTCGCTCCCGCAGCGATGTTTCGCCGTTCGCCGGCAATCGCGCTTCGCGGTATGTTCTCGTGGCTGCTGATTTTGCCGCTGAACGGCGGCTCACTGCCCGCGAAGGCTGCTTTCTTGAGGGTAGCACCGGGGAGAGTCGGCGCAAGGCGCCGTATAGCGCGCGAAAACGCCATCCTGCAGTCGAATCAAGACACTCCAACGTAAAAGGGCGGCAAACGCGGCGAAAAGCCAGGGGAATTCCCTGGACGCCGCGTGCCGCCCCGCTGACTGAAAGACCAGATTGTCAGACTGCCTTTCTCACCGGTTGGAAGTCCGACTGGTCAGCGGCGTTGCGATATTCCGCCAGCCATGTGTCGCGTTTCGTCGCAGCGGCCAGGACGTTGCGCTCCTTGACGTGACCGAAACCACGAATCTCGTCGGGGAGATTGGCAAGCCGCATCGCGACGTCCAGACGGTTGTTGTCCAGCGTGCGGCAGAACTCGTCGATCAACGCGATGTACTGGTCGATCAGGGCGCGTTCACCGCGCCGCTCGGCGGTCTTGCCGAACACGTCGAACGCACCGCCGCGCAGGAACTTGAGCTTTGCGAGCACGCGGAACATCGGCAGTGTCCATTGCCCGAAGCGTTGCTTTTTCAGGTGACCGTGTTCGTCGCGTTTCGCCAGCAGCGGCGGTGCGAGGTAAAAGCCGAGCTTGTAGTCGCGGCCAGGTTCGCCTTCGAACTGTGCCCGCAGTTTGTCGAAGTACGCCGGGTCGGCATAGAGACGCGCAACCTCGTATTCGTCCTTGTAGGTCATCAGCTTGGCCAGATTACGCGCGACCACCGGTGTGAGGCGTAGCTTCGAGCCCGCGGCGAGCGAGGTTTCCTTGGCTCGCATCTGTTCGATTACCGCTCGATAGCGCGCGGCGTACTGCTCATTCTGATAGAGGCCCAGCAATTCGACGTTACGCTCGATCAGCCGTTCAAGCGACTCCGGCATCTGCACGACGATTGCCTGTTGCTGATTGGCGCGCGGCGCGAATGCATCGGCCGCTGCTTCGCCATGCTGCGCGACAAAGCGGCCCCATTCGAACGCGAGGCGATTCTTGTCGACCGCCACGCCGTTCAGTTCGATGGCGCGGTCGAGGCTTTCGTAGCTGACCGGCAGCCAGCCGCGTTGCCATGCGAAACCCAGCAGCAGCGGATTCGCGTACAGCGTGTCGCCAAGCAATGCGAGCGCGAGGCGATTGGCGTCGATGAAGTCGCAGTCTTCGCCGATGCTGTCGCGCAAGTCGCCCTGGATCTGATCGCCGGGAAAGGCCCACTGCGGATCGCGCACGAATTGCGCGGTCGGCGTTGCGCCGCTGTTGATCGCGGCCTTGGTGACACCGCGTTGCGTGCGTGCCAGGACTTCGGCGGACGCCGATACGATCGCGTCGCAGCCCAGAATCAGACGCGCTTCGCCGGTCGCGATACGGGTTGCGTGCAACTCGTGCGGCGTGGCTGCGATCTGCACGTGGCTCAGTACGGCGCCGCCCTTTTGCGCGAGGCCCGCCATGTCGAGCACGCTGACGCCTTTGTTCTCGAGATGCGCGGCCATGCCGAGCAGGCCGCCGATCGTCACGACACCGGTACCGCCGACACCCGTGACGAGCACGCCATAGGGTTTGGCAAGACCTGCGATCTCCGGGCGCGGCAGCGCGGCGAAGTCCGGAAGCGCGGAGCCACTGGCCGCCTTCGCCGGTTTCTTCAACTGCGCGCCTTCAGCGGTGACGAAGCTCGGGCAAAAGCCGTTCACGCACGAGAAGTCTTTGTTGCAGGACGACTGATTGATCTTGCGCTTGGTGCCTTGCGGCGTTTGCAGCGGTTCGACAGACAGGCAGTTCGATTTCACCGAGCAGTCGCCACAGCCTTCGCAGACGGCGTCGTTAATGAACGCGCGCTTGGCCGGATCCGGATAGGTGCCGCGCTTGCGGCGCCGACGCTTTTCAGTCGCACAGGTCTGGTCGTAGATCAGGATCGTGGTGCCCGCGACCTCGCGCAACTCGCGTTGCAGACGATCGAGCTCGTCGCGGTGATACACCTTCACGCCTTCCGGCAGGCGTACGCCCGAAGCGTACTTTTCGGGTTGGTCTGTGACGACGAGCACCTGCTTCGCGCCTTCGGTCGTCACCTGGAACGCGATCTGCGGCACCGTCAGCACGCCGTCGATCGGTTGGCCGCCGGTCATCGCGACCGCATCGTTATAGAGAATCTTGTACGTGATATTCGCACCGGCCGCGATCGAGGCGCGGATCGCCAGCAAACCCGAGTGAAAGTAAGTACCGTCGCCCAGGTTCGCGAACACGTGACGTTCGTTGGTGAAGTGCATCTGGCCGGTCCACGCCACCCCTTCGCCGCCCATCTGGCTGAAGGTTTCCGTGTTGCGGTCCATCCAGATGGTCATGTAGTGGCAGCCGATGCCGGCCAGCGCGCGTGAGCCTTCGGGGACGCGCGTCGACGTATTGTGCGGGCACCCCGAGCAGAACCACGGTTGCCGTTCGGTGACGGTGCGCGGCGTGGCTGCGTCGCGTTCCTTTGCTTCGATGATCGCGATGCGGGCTTCGATCCGGGCGCGTACGTCCGCCGGCAAATCGGCTTTCGCGAGACGCCGCGCGATCGCCTTCGCGATCAGCGCCGGCGACAGTTCATATTGCATCGGCAACAGCGCCTGACCGCGCGGGACCGACCACTCGCCGCCTGCGTCATCGCGTTGATCGAACTTGCCGAATACTTTCGGGCGCACGTCGTCGCGCCAGTTGTAAAGCTCTTCCTTCAGCGCGTATTCGAGGATCTGGCGTTTCTCCTCGACCACCAGAATCTCGTCGAGCCCCGTAGCAAAATCGCGCGCGTTCTGCGCATCGAGCGGCCACACGCAACCGACCTTGAGCACGCGAATGCCGATCCGTGCGCAGGTTTCGTCGTCGAGCGACAGGTCCGCCAGCGCCTGACGCACGTCGAGATAGGCTTTGCCCGCGGTCATGATGCCCAGACGCGGCGTCGGGCTGTCGATCACCACGCGGTTCAGTTTGTTCGCGCGCACATAGGCGAGCGCCGCATACCACTTGTGGTTGAGCAGACGCGCTTCCTGTGCGAGCGGCGGATCGGGCCAGCGGATGTTCAAGCCGCCTTCGGGCATGTCGAAGTCATCCGGCAACACGATCTGCAAACGGTCCGGATCGATGTCGATCGACGCGCTGGCCTCGACGACATCCGTCACGCATTTCATTGCGACCCACAGACCGGAATAGCGGCTCATGGCCCAGCCGTGCAAGCCGTAGTCGAGATATTCCTGCACGCTCGCCGGATAGAGCACCGGAATGCCGCTCGCGACGAACATGTGTTCGGACTGGTGGGCAACGGTCGACGACTTCGCCGCGTGATCGTCGCCCGCCAGCACCAGCACGCCGCCATGCGGATCGGTGCCTGCCGAGTTGGCATGCTTGAAGACGTCGCCGGTGCGATCGACACCCGGCCCCTTGCCGTACCACATGCCGAATACGCCATCGACTTTCGCGTCGGGCCACAGGTTGAGTTGCTGCGTGCCCCACACGGCGGTGGCGGCGAGATCCTCGTTAACCCCTGGCTGGAATACGACGTCGTGTTCCTTCAGATGCTTCTTCGCTTTCCACAGTGCCTGGTCGAATGCGCCGAGCGGAGAGCCGCGATAGCCCGATACGTAACCCGCCGTGTTCAGCCCCGCGCGGCGATCCCGTTCTTTCTGCAGCATCGGCAAGCGGACCAGCGCCTGGGTGCCGCTCATGTAGACGCGGCCTTTCTCAAGCGCGTATTTGTCGTCGAGTGAAACGGTGGCAAGCGCGTCGTGCAGCGGGGGCGATAGGGGGGCGTTCATGGGCGGCGTCTCCGGAAGCTTTATTGTCCTGGCGAGTATAGGAAGCCGAATTCCCATCGTAAAATCACAAATACCGAACCCTGCTATGCGAAAAACACATGTCAAAAGACGTCACGTTGCGGCAGATGCGTTACTTCGTTGCGGCCGCGCAAAACGGGCAGTTTTCGATGGCGGCAGCGACCGAACACGTGTCGCAATCCGCGATTACCAATGCGGTACTTGCGCTGGAGGAGACGCTGGGAACCCGGCTTTTCGAACGCCTTCCACAGGGTGTTGCGCTGACGCCGGATGGGCAGGACTTTCTCAATCACGCGCGGCACATCCTCGATTCGGTGCGCGACGCGATCTACAAGGCGCCGTTTCGCTCGCACGACCTTAAGGGCACGGTGCGTATTGCTGCCTCGTACACCTTGCTCGGCTATTTCCTGCCGGAACTGTTGGGGCGGTTTCGCGCGACTTACCCACACGTCGAGCTGGATCTGCGTGACGCCGATCGTCCTGAGATCGAACAGGCCGTACTCGATGGCGACATCGATCTGGGTGTGGCGTTGCTATCGAATGTGGACCATCTCAAACGGTTTCAGCATCACGTGCTGATCCGTTCGCGGCGTCAGTTGTGGACCGCGCCGACGCATCCGCTGGCACAGGTGAACTCGCCGTCGCTCGCGGACATTGCGGCGTATCCGTACATCCTCATCACCGTCGACGAAAGCGAACGAGCGACGCTGCGTTACTGGAAAGAAAACGGCGTCGAACCGAACATCGCATTTCGCACGAGCTCAATGGAGGCGTTGCGCGGACTGGTGGCGCATGGCTTCGGCGTGACGATTCTGTCGGACATGGTGTTTCGGCCCTGGTCGCTGGAAGGCAAGCGGATCGATGCCCGGCCGATTCTCAATGCGATCCCCCAGATGGATGCGGGGATGTTGTGGCGCAAGGGTGCAACGCTCGATGCGCCGGCGTTGGCGTTCCAGCAGTTCCTGATTCATGCGTGCGGCAGCTAAGCCGGCGCTTATCCGTTTTTTGCATACCACTTCAGTTTTTCCGATGCCGCTCGCGTAGACACGCTTGCAACCGCAAGACGGCGTGGGAAACGGCCAGATAAGCACTTTTGCATTCCTGATCCGGACCCCGGTCGTGGCCGGGCAAACCCCATTGCAACTATTTTTTTCCCGTGAAACACTGCGTTTCATCTGCTGTGTCGGACACGAGTCCGATATATCGGACGATCGAACATTGGCGTGCATGCCGCGAAGCGCTCGCTAATCGCCACCTCCGTCCACGCACGGACTTCTCACAACAGATCGGGACTGAAAAATGAAATTTGTCAGGGAAAGCGCAAAGTTCACTTGTTTGTTCGCCTTAGCCGGTCTGTTGGTGCTCGCCGGCTGCACGAAAGTCGCCCCGCCGGAACAGGGTGCCACGGTTGATTCGACGCTGAAGCAGGTACTGCAACGCGGCACACTGCGGGTAGGCGACTGCCTGACCTTTGCGCCGTTCGGCTTCTACAACAAGGACGGCCAACCCGATGGTTACGACGTCGATCTGGCGAAAGAACTGGCGAAGCAGATGGGCGTCAAGCTCGAAGTCGTGAACACGACGAGCGCGAACCGCATTCCGAATCTGCAAACCAGCAAGGTTGACGTGGTGTTCTGCAATTTCACCCGCAACCTCGAGCGAGCGAAGGAAATCGCATTCACGAATCCCTACGTGGTCGCGAGTGAGGCGCTGCTGGTCAAGAAGAGCAGCGGCATCAAATCCATCAATGACATGTCGAACCGCACGATTGCAACCGTCAAGGGCTCGACGAATGGCGACGAAGTGCGCTCGCTGAACATGCAGGTCAAGATCCAGGAGTTCGACAGCTCGCAGGCTGCAATCCTCGCCGTCAAGCAGGGTCAGGCCGACGCGATGATCGAGGACAACAACTTTCTCGCTTACCAGGCATCCCTCGATCCGGAGCTGACTGTCACCAATGAAGCACTGGTTCCGCTCGAATACAACGCGTTCGGTGTGAAGTCCGGAGATCAGGTCTGGCTCAACTACCTGAACCTGTTCCTGTTCAACATCAACGCATCGAAGCAGAACGCGCAGCTATACAAGAAGTGGTTTGGCGCCGAGCCGCGCTTTCCGCTGAATCCGCAGTACTGAAACCGCGCTAGCGCCGCACTGCTCGACCGACGGAGGAACCATGAGCTATGAATGGGTGACCCTTGCGGGTTATTGGAGCGATTTCGTTCGCGCATCCTGGCTGACGCTCCAGATCACGCTGCTGGCCTTCGTCCTCGCGATGCTGCTCGGCCTGCTCACCGCTCTCGCGAGCGCATCGCGCGTCGGGCTGCTACGGGCGATCGCGCGGGTGTATATCGAAGCGATCCGCAATACGCCGGTCCTGCTGCAGATCTTCATCGTGTTCTTCGGATTGCCATCGCTTGGCGTCACCCTCAATGCGTATACGGCGGGCGTCATCGCCTTAGGGGTGAATGTCGGCGCATATCTGGCGGAAGTGTTTCGTGCGGGTATCCAGTCGGTGCCGCGCGGTCAGCTTGAAGCGGCATCGATTCTCGGTCTGGAACGTTCGCAGATTTTCGTCGAGGTGGTTCTGCCGCAGGCGGCGCGCGCCGTCTATCCGGCGATCGTCAACAACCTGATTCAGTTGCTGCTCGGCACGTCGCTTCTTTCGGCGATCGCGCTACCCGAGTTGAGCGGAACGGCGACGGTGATCAACGCACGCACGCTGCTCTATATCCAGACTTTCTCGATCACCCTGATTGCGTACCTGTTCCTGAGCAACCTGCTGTCATGGGTGGCGAGCCAGATCGGCGTGCGTGTCTTTCATCCGCCGCTTGTCATGAAGAAACGCACGCGCCGGTGGTTCCTTGTCGCACGACAGGCCGATCGCACCTGAACCTTCAACCGGAGACCCGCCATGTCGCAAGAATTGTTAATGACCAGCCTGGCGATCCTGTTTCAAGGACTGCTGGCAACACTGCTTCTGTCCGCGGCGTCGATTGTTGGTGGAACGCTGATCGGACTGCTAGCGGCGGTATTGCGCTCATTCGGGCCATGGGGCACACCGCGCATCGCCAGGCTCTATACCGAGCTGTTTCGCGGTACGCCGGTGCTGATCACGCTGATGTTCATTTACTTCGGCGTGTCGTACTTCGGCTACGCGATCGATGTGTTCGCAGCGGGTGTCGTGGGCTTGAGCATCTATCAGGGCGCCTATATCTCCGAGGTGTTCCGCTCAGGCATTGAAGCAGTACCTAAAGGCCAGTGGGAGGTGTCGCAAATCCTCGGGCTTGGCAGGATCCAGGCGTTCTTTTCCGTGATCTTGCCGCAGACCGGAAAGATCGTGATTCCGCCGCTCGTCGGCCAGTATTTGTCGCTTATCAAGGACACGTCGATCGTCAGCATGATCGGTATGTCGGAGTTGATGCATGGTGGTCAGGCTATCGTCGACCGGGTGGGCAAACCGGTGGAAATCTATGGACTCGTTGCCGTGCTTTATTTCATCGTGTGCTTTCCACTGTCGCAGTGGGTGCGGCACCATGACCGAAGAAGGAGCCTGCTGTCATGACCAGCGTCACTACGTCGAAGCCCATCATCAATCTCACTGGCGTCAGCAAGTCGTTCGGCGCTACGCAGGTCCTGAAGGAGATCAACCTTGATGTGCGGCCGGGCGAAGTGCTCGTGCTGATCGGGGCGTCGGGTTCCGGAAAGAGCACGGTGCTACGCATCATGAGCGGTCTGGAGACGGCCGATGCGGGCGAAGTCTGGGTCAACGAAGTGCCGCTGCACGATGCGCGCCGGGCGAAGGAAATCCGGGGGCATGTCGGCATGGTGTTCCAGCAATTCAATCTGTTTCCGCATAAGAGTGCGCTGGGTAATGTGACGCTTGCCCTGATCAAGGCACGCAAGATGAGCGCCGCAGACGCACGCAAACGTGCCATGGATGCGCTCGACCGCGTGGGACTTGCCGATCGAGCCGAGCACTACCCGAGTCAGCTCTCCGGTGGCCAACAGCAGCGTGTCGCGATCGCCAGAGCGTTGGCCGTCGAGCCGGGCATCATGTTCTTCGACGAAGCCACGTCCGCTCTCGATCCGGAACTCGTCGGCGAAGTGACCGAGGTCATGCGCGGACTGGCGCGCGACGGGATGACGATGGTCGTTGTCACACACGAGATGGGCTTCGCGCGCAAGACCGCCGACCGCGTTGTGTTCATGGACAAAGGTGTCATCGCGGAACAGGGCGCCCCGGAGCAGATTTTCGTGAACCCGCAGAACGAACGTACGCGACAGTTCCTGCATCGTGTGCTCGACCATTGAGCACCCGTGAAGGGCGTCAGGCGTCTTTGTGCCGCTTGATGGCAAGGCGTCGCCCTTTAAGCGCTAAACTCGCGTCACACAAAAGATAAACTGCGATCACTATCGCCGACGGAGTTGAAGGAATGTCTGTATCGGAATCATCGAGGGCCAGGGGGGTGGACCGCGTCATCGGCATTCTCAAGCAGTTGCATATCGCGCGGCGGCCGATGACGATGCGCGAATTGATCGAAGCGACCGGCGCGCCGCGCTCGAGTATCTACGAATTAGTCACGATGCTGACTGAAGCCGGATGGCTCGAGACGAGTGTCGACGGGAGCGTGTTTTTCGGCCGCGAGATGCACTACTACGGCTCTGACTATGCCGTCCATAACGACCTGATCAGTCGCGCCCACCAGGCGATCCTCGCGCTCGTCCGAACGCACGACGAAACCGCGCAGTTGTGCATGCTCGAAGGCAACAAGTACACCGTGGTTCTGTCGGAGAACAGCTCGCGACCATTCAATATCAGTTCCGACATCGGCGTGAAGGTGCCGATTCCGTGGACCGCATCGGGCCGCCTGCTGCTCGCCCATATGCGGGCGGAGGAAATTCGCAGCTTGATCCCAGACGAAGACTTTATCCTCGACAACGGCCGACGCGTTGAATTTCAGGACTTTCTTTGCGATGTTCAACGTGCCGCTGACCTGGGCTACTGTTGCACCGAGGGGCTGTCCCATACTTTTCGACTCTGCATGGCGGCGCCCATACGCGATCGCACCGGTCTCCCTGTTGCAGCGCTCTGCTTCATGACAAGCCGCGATACGGATCCGGAGAAGCGGGCGATGATGCTGGAAGACCTCATCAGATCCGCGAAGGCGTTGTCGCAACCTTATACCCGCTTGTAAATGCCGAGTGGTTTGCTCGCGGTCGGAAGGGGCGAGGGACGGGCGGGAAGTTTTGGAAATGAAGTTACCCGTTTCGGCTATTTACTTCCTGGAACTCGAACATTAAATTTGCGGCCGTCTGGATGACTTTTCTTTTGTTGTAATCCACGCAGGTCCAGACCTTAGCTATGCGAAGTTGCATAGCTTTTTTTTGCCTGCGAGAAAAATGCGGAAAGGGAAAGATGCAGAAAGTTCCCATTCCTAATTTTTGGTCGTGTTTACCCAACACTATTTTTAATCACGTTTTACCGCCAGTTATTCTGCGCTCCGCAGGTTCATCAACACAAACTTAAGGACGCAGATGAAGAAGACCACACTGGCAACTCTTTCGCTGGCAATGCTTGGCGCAACCGGCGTAGCTCACGCACAAAACAGCGTCACGCTGTACGGCATCATTGATACCGGCCTGACCTACGTTTCGAACGACGGCGGCAGCAAGTCGATCAGCATGTCGTCGGGCAACGAGTCGGGTAGCCGCTGGGGCCTGAAAGGCTCAGAAGACCTCGGTGGTGGCCTGAAAACAATCTTCCAGGTGGAGAACGGTTTTAATTCGACGAACGGCAAGCTTGGCCAGGGTAGCCGCCTGTTCGGTCGTCAAGCGTTCGTTGGTCTGAGCAGTGACAAGTGGGGTACGCTCACGGCCGGGCGTCAATACGATCCGCTGGTTGACCTGGTTCAGCCGGTGCAGGGCGATGGCTTCCTCGGTGGCGTATTCATCTCGCCGGGCGACATCGACAACGCCGACAACAGCGCGCGGGTCAATAACTCGCTCAAGTACACGTCGCCGACCTGGTCCGGCTTCCAGTTCGAAACCATGTACTCGCTGGGTGGGGTGGCTGGTGCAACGGGCTCGGGTCAGAGCTACGCCGCCGCAGCCGCATACAGCAACGGTCCGGTCAACCTGGCCGCAGGTTACTATCACCTGAGCAACGGCAACGGCACGAACCGCGGTACGACGACGTGGGATTCGCTGTTCAACACATCGGTCAACGCGGCGTACTCCACTGCGGCGTCGATCAACAATGCCCGTATCGGCGGCAACTACGTGTTCGGCTCGGTGACCCTGGGCGGCTACTTCAGCCATGCCGAATACACTGCAGACGCCAGCTCGACATTCACGCAGACGGAAAAGTACAACACGGGTTCGGTGTACGCAGTGTGGCAGGTATCGGCGCCGCTGCAGACCGAGATTGGCTACGTGTACATGAAGTCGAGCGGCAATTCGTCGGCAAAGTACAACCAGTTCGCTGTTGCCGCGGACTACTCGCTTAGCAAGCGTACGGATGTCTACGCATTTGCTGGCTACACGACCGCATCGGGAACGCAAGACTCGTCGGGCACGGCCGCTGTTGCTGTTATCGGTTCGGCAACCGGCGACTCGGGTTCCAACAAGCAGGCTACTGTAACTGTTGGCATTCGCCACAAGTTCTAATCGATAGATGCACTAAAGAAAGCCCGCGTGATGCGGGCTTTTTTTGTTTACTCGACAGAGCTCTCGACAAAGTTGAATCGGCGCATTAGTCCTGAGTGGCCGCATTGGTCGCGTCGGCCTGCACCAGTGCGCGCACGAGCAGGTACACGGCTGGCAGATTGTCGTCGTCACGCCGCCAGTCGACGGGTTCGTCGAGATCCATTCCGGACAAACGACTGTCTTCAAACCGGACAAACGTCGAGCGTACTGCCTCGTTGTGCCTCGCCAGGAAGCCCCGATTCTCAAAGACCTGTTCGTCGATTGTCAGCAGCGTGCGCCAGGTCGGCAATTGTGCGCTGCTTGAGTAACGGCGACGGCCACTGTCGAGGTGACGACTTGCGACCGTGGCAATGATCTGCTGGAGGTCGAGCGACGCGCTGCGGAGTGCGCGTTCGAGGGCGACAGGATTGATGTCGTGGACATCCATATCAAGAGCAGAGTCGTTATTCATACTGTTGTTTTCCTGAGGACTCGCGGCAACTTGCAGCATCAAGGTTGATGCTTCAACAACGCCTGGTTTCGCTGTGCCAACAATTGGCGGATCTGAGCAAGATAGTTGTCGCCGACCGTGCAGTCTTCAACAGGCCGGTTAGGTTGATGAGGCGTTGGCGGACGTACGCCGAGATAGCGGCACACCGCGGACAGGTAGGGTTTGCCGTTGCCTCCCAGGTGTCGCGCGGCGGCAGCCACGCGCACGTCTCCGACATGCTTGCGCAACCAGGCAAGCGTTTCGCGATCACCGTCGTTCAAGATGCGGATGAGCTGGTTCATGACCGATCCTGTATATAAAAACAGTACTGTGAATTTATACAGTATTTGATCTGGATGCAAGTCAATTCGCAGGATGTTGGGTTTGGCGGAAAGACGCGTTCGTGCGGAAGCGAAATATTTTCGATTTCCGGCGGAGCAAGGGATTTCCCTGGTCCAGGGATTACACATATATTTCCGCGTACCTGGCCGTGCAATGGCCGCCCGCGAGCGCGCAATGCGCAACTTGATGGTGCTGAACGTGCACGGATAACCTGCTGTATTTAAAGGTGATCCTTCCGGGTTGTCCGGCTATCGCTGCGGTGCAAGGTTCAGGCTTGAGCGGATCCCGACATCGACAACTGTCAAAGCGACTGTCGAGATTCATTTAACTTTGAGCTGGGCATGCCGCTACGATAAGGCTCCCCGAGCTTGCTGCTCAGGTAACTTTGAACCCTCGGGTCACTTAAGTTTGAACTATCCGAAGTTTGGTTCATTTAACTTTGAGCTTTCTTGACGATCCGCCGGCGATCCCATCCAACCCCCGATTGGGCGGTTGGTTCTCGAAGTTCCGGAGCCAGCATGATATCCGCACGCCTAGAATCATCAACGCAGCATCACGTTGCGTTTAATCTGCGACCTTCTAGCCGACGCGAGGTTTCATGGCTGCAGTACGTTGAATATCGCCGATTTGCTGGCACTTACTTCAAGCGTCTAGAGCGGGGCGAGCAGGGCGGCAGCATGGGGCAGCAGTCGGCCACGAACAGACACCCGCCTAAAGATGTCGAACGACCGAAAAGCATTCCACAAACAGCCATTCAGAAAATCCAGCGATAAGGTGAGTTTGCGGCGCAGTTGGCCCGACGCCGTGCTTTCCATAATATTTCATAATGCTTTCGACTGTATATCTGGCTGTCGGGATTTCAAGTCGCCCGTCGCGAAACTTGTATTGGATCGTGTATAAATACGGAGACCACAATACGACACAACAACCAATTCATTTGCGCGCAGGACGATGGGTGAACCGATAGACGATATTCCTCTCGCAGAACGTAGGGCTCTTGCCGCCAAGCTTCTGTTGAACGGCGACGGTATTAGCGAAGTGTCCAGGAAGGCTCGACTAAGTCTTCCGACCGTGAGCAAGTACAAGGATCTGGTTGAACGGGGCGGAGCCGACGCCCTTGTTCGCCTTCGCATCCACGGTGGTCCCTCCCGACTGGATGATGCTTCGCAAAGCTGGCTCGTTAGCGCGATCAAGCACTCACCTGAACTTCACGGCTATCCAGGACCGACCTGGACGATAAGCCAACTGCGCGAATTGATCTTTCGGCGTTTCGGCATCCGGTTTTCAGCTTCGCACGTTGGCTACCTTGTTCGGGGCTATGGCCTTGCATACCGCCTCACCTATTCAACGTCAGAAAAAGCGTCACCGGCTACTGCTGAGAAATCGCAGAGCGACGCCTATGCCGCCCGCCGAAAGATTGCCGCGAAAATGTTGCTGGACGGGGACGGCGTCGAGCACGTCTCGAAAGCACTCAACATCAGCGTGCGCACCGTTACAAAATACAGATCAATGGTAGTCGCTGATGGCGTTGAGGCCGTTGAACAGCTCAAGTCATCCGGGCGCAAGGCTACGCTTGGCCCCGAAGCTCTTGAGTGGTTACGGGTGACATTGGAGGGTAGCCCCATGGCTCACGGCTACGAAACCGAACTCTGGCGAAACGGGGATGTTCAGAAGCTGATCAAGGAAAAGTTCGGCGTTTACCACTCCGCTGGACACGTAAGAACCGTCGTCGAAAAGCTTGGAATGGATCACCGGATGCGATCGCCGAAACAGCGCACGGACAAGAAGCCTTCCGCGATGAATGACGAAACGCTGGCATGGGTTGCTGCGACGCTCAGACAGTCGCCTCGAGCGCACGGCGTAGAGTCTGATTACTGGACCAACGCACGTTTGCGTACCGTGCTTCATCAGCGGGTAGGCGTCGATTATTCTCGCGGATATATCTGGGAGATTGCCGCCCGCGCCGGCGTGGCGGACCTGCTTACACGGCGCCGCAGCTGATCAATTCATCCGGACACTGACCACAATCGCCCATCGTGCTAGCCGTCTGCTTGAGCGGGAACTCCGGCTCGTCGATCTACGAGGGGCAGCAGTAGTGAGTCGATTTCGGCCCGATGCAACGTCCGCAATTCTCATTCGACGAGCGCGACACCCCGTCAACATCGATAACTACATGGCCGAAGACAGTGTGACTGCGAGGTCATATATCCCCGCTCAGCTCGGCCACGCAAGCTGAGTAGATTCCACGCACAAAAGGCGATCGATAGTCCAGCCTCCAGCCATCGGTGAACAGTCTTGCCAGGCATTCCGTGTCGCCGAAACCCGGCAGACCTGTCAGGTCGATCGCGATCTTTTCTGAGAGAGTGCCAAGTTGCACCCGCTCTGACCAGTTGGCCGTCGCGCCGTTTCCGGCAAGCCAGATGCGGGTCGACTCGACGAGGTGATCTGTGCGTAGCCAATCACCGCTGCGCGCCCTGGCCACAAGCTGCGCCATTGCAAGATAACAGAGCAGTTCGGCGCGTGCCTCTTCGTCCAATCCGGTAGATTCGATCATCAGTTGTTCCGCATCCTGCCAGCATTGTGTCGTGCTGCTTTAGCTGCAGCGTGAAGACCTGGCGAAGGGGCACGGACCTCACATAGTCGCCCGTAAGCGCCGTTTGTCTGGGCGACGTCCAGCATGTTGGCACAGACGATGATCGTACGTCGACGCTCGTCCTCGATAACAGTCGCCGCATGAAGGCGAACCCCGGTGCATTTGTTTGCCTTGGCTTCGTTCAATGAAACCTCCGTGCAGGATTGGAGCTGCGACCGGGCTTTAAGCGTTCGTAGCCCTGCGAATTGCCGGCCCCAGGTAATTCCACGCATAGCGTTGCCGCGAATGTTTCCGATGCCGGACTGGAGCGGGCGCAGGGCAATAACGTCGATCGCCTCTCGCGGCAGGCGTCATTATCGATCTTGACTTCGTGGCGAAAAACACTAGCACTGAAGCTTACCGCCAGTCGAGCCTCCATGTCCCCCGCCCGGAAGCCTTCTACTCACCCAGCTGCGCCGCCACGGGCCGCGCAGTACATTCGCATGTCCACCGATCACCAGGAATACTCTCCGCTCTTTCAGCGCGAGGCGATTGCCCGGTATGCAGCTACACACAACATACGGATCGTGCGGGACTACGAAGACGCGGGGATCAGCGGTCTCACATTGCGTGACCGGCCAGCGCTGATCCAGCTGTTGCTCGATGTGGAAAATCCCGCCCGCCGGTTTTCCAGCGTTCTGGTGTACGACGTCAGCCGCTGGGGACGTTTCCAGGATGTCGATGAGAGCGCCTTCTACGAGTACACATGCCGCCGCGCTGGCGTGAACATTATTTATGTCGCTGAGCCCTTTGAGAACGACGGCAGTCCACTCTCGTCGGTGTTGAAAGCGATGAAGCGGGCGATGGCCGGTGAATTCAGTCGGGAAATGTCGCGCAAGATATTTCTGGGCCACTGCCTGAACGCTCAGCGCGGATTTCACACTGCGGGGCCTGTGGGTTACGGTCTGCGCCGCGTGCTCGTCAACGCCCGCAGGGAGATCCGGCAACCACTTGGGTGCCACGAATACAAGAACGTGCAGACCGACCGTGTCATCGTTGTTCCGGATACCTCGGGCGAGGCGGCTATCGTTCGTAAGATGTTCGAGTGGTATGCGACGCAACGGGTCACGGCGACTGGCATAGCGCGACGCCTGAACGACTTTGGGATCGTCAACGGGGGCGGGCGCCCCTGGCAGGGGCAGCACGTCATGCAGATCCTGCGCAATGAGAAATACATCGGTACCAACGTGTACAGTCGCACGACATCCAAACTCGCTAGTCCCTGGCGACAGGTCCCCTATGACGAGTGGATAAGGGTACCGTGGGCGTTCGCCGCTGTGGTTGACAGGCGGCTCTTTGTAGCGGTTCAGGCAAGGCTCGCACATAGCCGGCGCGGACCGACGCGCGAAGAAATCATTGATGGCATGCGCAAGGTCATAAGCCGCACGGGCAAAATCAATCAGAAGTTACTGAGACACTACCGCAGCGCGCCCTCGGCGGAGCAGGTGGCGCGCGAGTTTGGCAGTCTCAACGAAGCGTATAAAGCCATCGGCTATGCGCCGAACCTCGATCCCGAGCGCTCCGAAAACCGATGTGTCGAACGCCGTATGGAACGACACGTCGCGGACAGTATTACTGCAATGCTGCGCGAACTCGGACACGACGTCCGGTATGAAAAGCACACCACCACGCTGTGTGTAGATGGCGCGCTACGGATTCAACTCGTCGTGCGCCGTCCGTGGATGATCCAGGGGCGTCTGCCGTACTGGACCGCACGTTGGCCGGACTGCTTCGCGATCGACTTTCTGATTTATGGTCGTATCGAACGCACGGGCATAGAACTGCTTGATTTCCATATCCTGCCGCGCGGCAGTTTCCGTGCAGGCGAATACACCGTGGTGTTCCGTCATGGCGAGTCCCATTTTGAACCGTACCGACGTCTCGATCTGAAAGCACTGCTTGCGCTAGCGGACACTGTTTCGCTCGACGTGCTGCCGGCGGTCCCCAGTTCGGTCGCGAGGTAGATGCCATGGCACGCGCGATTCCAGTCGGTCAGAATCTGGCTGTCCCGGCGGACGACGAGGGTCCGGCCTCGTTGCGCGACGACCGGTGCCCTGCGAACCGAAAATCAACGCCCGAAGCCAGGGCGCGAAAGGTCTTCATGCTCGAACGCGCGCGACAGCAGACTCTTCTTAGACGGATGGACTCCGTCCGGGCGGAAATGGCCGTTCTGGAAAGCGTACTGCAGGAGCTATTGTCTGATCCCGCGTTTGTGGCGCTGCTAAGACGTCAGGGGTTCGTTACGATGCCACGACTGCTTCGAGATCGCCTGAACGGAAGGAATTCATGACCACCGCCCGTCCTGCCAGATTCGTCGCCCGGGCCGTGGAAACCTCCGCAGGGCTGGCGGATCCGGCCGGCATCTGTCCGGAGGCACTCGCGCTGCTTGCTGGATACCGACTGCCGGACCGCACTGTGGCTGCGCTAAGGCGCATGGTCACAGTGCGTCAACTGGCCGCAGCGTTGGTGATGGTTGGGGCGAACAACTGTTCGGGCGATCTTGCACGCGCGCTACTCGCAGCCACTCCTGCATCACAGCGCGCCGACGATCCGCGTGGCCGGCAGTCTGACCGCCATCGCGCAAGGCTGCTTTGCGGGATGGAGAAGGGTCTTACGCGCATGCAGGAGACGGTGCGGTCCATGACGCCGGGCTATCACGATGACCTTTATTGTCTCGCCTTGAGCGCGAGCTTCGTCAGGGGCTGGATGCGTGATGGCGTCGTCACAGCGTGGCTTCAGTCATGCGCTCCCGGCGCCGCCGCGACACTTAGTCGCCTTGTATCAGCTTCGGAGACGGCGACCGCACCGAAGCGGAGGATGAAGTTGCCGTATGCACCAGCCACTCAGGCAGCGTATCGCAAGCGGCGCTGAACGGAATTCGACGTCCAGGCTTTGGACAAATTGTTCGCTGCGGTGTGAACTACCCGACAGAGGTCCTTGCAAAGTGGGGGGCTTCACATATCTGAAGGCGGTTCGTTTCCACTTCAGCTGAAAGGGACAGCTCAAGTTAATCGGGCGAAGATTTTCGAACCACCGCAGTCGGCCATCAAGCGACCGTCGCGGCCTTCAACTGAGCGGCCGCTGCTTTGACCTCGCCAGCCATTCGTGATACGCAACTGGCGCTTGATCCGTGTGGCACAGCGACAGGCGAGTTACTGCAGCTTTTTCGAGAGCTGCCCGTGCAAGCTATCTGCGATCTTATGCAAGATGTCTGGCAAAAGAACCTGTGCCTCAAGTGGGCCCACCACGGAATATCCTGATCCCGATTCGCCGTCGATGACGATCACGACTGCGCAGCGCGCGCGTGTCGCATCTCGCACGTAGCTGCAAGCGGTGTCGAACAGCCCGGCCGACTCTCCACCTGGTATGACCGTTGGCTCAAAGTCTGATGTCATTGTGCCCTCGCAGAATGTTTGATCAACTCATAGGACGAAGCGCCATACGCAGAGGAGTGTATCTCGCACAATGCGGGCGAATATAAAACGCCGCCGATGAAGCGTGCCACGGGAGTTAGCAAGGCCGAGTTCGGCCAGAAGCGCCTAGCATCGATAACTCACAACGTCAGGTGATGAAGCGATAGCGGTCACTGGACGGATCGCTGAGTCGCCGATTCCGTCCTAAGCCTGAGTTGCGATAAGCAATCACAAAATCGGCATAACGGCTCCCCCGTCCTTCCTCATAATTGAGGCCGTTCATTCAATAGCCGACAGTATGCAGAATTTGTCTCTGGCGCCAGCGCATCAGTTTTCCACGGTCCGGTTCGTACTCACCGACATGGATGAAACGTTGACTTATCAAGGTCGATTGCCGGCTGACACCTACATGGCGCTTGAGCGGTTACAGGCCAGCGGCATCTGCGTCCTACCAGTTACCGCTGCGCCTGCCGGGTGGTGTGATCAGATGGCACGCATGTGGCCGATCGATGGCGTTATTGCAGAAAATGGCGGCCTCTTTTTCCGGCGAAGTCTACTCGGACACGCCGTCGAGCGGCATCACTGGCATCCGTCGGACAGCCTTGAAGACATACGCAATCGGCTCCACTCGATTGCAAAAATCGTCGAGAAAGCTGTGCCGCAGGCGCAGCAGGCAGACGATCAAGCCTTTCGGCTGACTAGTCTCGCATACAGACGTACCGGAACGGATGCGGATCATCGAATCGTTGATGCACTCATCGGCGCGGGAGCAGACGCAACGATCAACAACCTTTGGGTACTAGGTTGGATTGGCGGCTACGACAAGCTATCGATGTCACTGCGGGTACTCGTCGAAAATTATGGGATCGACGCAGAGTCAGCGACTGAACTGGTCGCTTATTCCGGTGACTCAACTAACGACGCACCGATGTTCGGCTTCTTCAAGCACACGGTTGGCGTAAGCACCGTAATTGATTATTTGCCGCAATTGCCCATTCCGCCTAAATGGATCACGAATGGTCCTGGTGGCGCCGGCTTCGTCGAATTCGCGGACGCAATTCTTAAATCACGGCAGGGTGAGGATCGCGAGACGACTTAAGCGTAAGGCATGGGACTGCGTTCGCCCAACGAAGAGACCGTCACCCAATGCTCGAACGACCGCTTTCGCGGTCGAATCAGGCTGCGGGTGTTGATGTTGGGGCCGTCTCGAAGCAGCCTCTCAGATCCGGCCGGAAAAATACCGTCGGGCGGCCATGTTGCGGATACCCTCGACAAGGATTCGCGCATGCATTCGTTCCCGGATGGTCCGATCAAGTACCTCCCAGCGATACGGCTAGCGGCCTCACCTTGAAAAAAGAAATCCGTTTTTTTAACTCGACCGTCTGCCGAACCAGTGACGCTGCCGCCGCAGACGCCTGTTCAACGAGGGCTGCGTTCTGCTGAGTGACCTCATCCATAAGCGAGACGGCCTGATTGACCTGCTCGATACCAGTGCTTTGTTCGCGGGACGCGCCTGATATTTCGCCCATCAGGGCCGTAACCCGCGCCACGGTCGTGCTTACCTCGCGCATGGAATTGCCCGCTCCCTGAGCGAGCGATGCGCCGCTCGTGACCCGTTCATTGGAAGTCAGAATGAGGTCCTTGATTTCTTTCGCTGCCGCCGCGCTGCGTTGCGCCAGCATGCGGACCTCTGACGCGACCACTGCGAAGCCACGCCCCTGTTCTCCCGCGCGTGCTGCCTCAACAGCCGCGTTCAGCGCCAGTATGTTGGTCTGAAACGCTATTCCCTCGATGACACCAATGATGCTGCTCATTTGCTGGGCGCCGGTCGCCAGTTGATTCATCGTTCCGGCAACACGGCTTACCTCTGCGCTACTACCGCCCGTCGCTTCGGAGGCGGCATTCGCCAACGCGCTCGCCTGCATTGCGTTCTCGGCAGTGTGTTTAACGGTCGCCGTCAGTTGCTCCATGCTTGCCGCCGTTTCTTCCAGGGACGCGGCCTGCTGCTCTGTTCGTCGCGACAGGTCGTCGTTGCCGGCTGAGATCTGCGCCGATGCCGTCGCGACTGACTCGGCGCTCTGGTGAACGTGACGGACAACATCGGAGACGCGCTCATTCATGCTGTGCAAGGCACCCAGCAATTGCCCCGTTTCGTCGGTCCGGTCGACGATGATCTCGCTCGTGAGGTCACCGTTCGCTACTGCCCTGGCGATTGTCACGGCAGCCCCGATCGGTCGGGTGATGCTTTGCGTCATGAAGTAGGCAAGCAATGTCGCGGCAATCATCGCTGCAATTGTGACGACCACAACAGCGACTTCTGCGACATGTGCCAACGTGGTAATCGCCGCGCCCTGTTCGGTCGTACGCTGCATAACGATCTGGATCAGTGCGTCCAACGCCTTCCCGATCGGTTTGTCTGCACCAGCAACGCTTCTGTCCCGAACATCAATCGCTGCCCCTGATTCAACAAGGGAAGACAGCCGTTCCATCGACGCCCGATACGCTCTTGTCGAGTCGAAAAGTGCCGCGCTCGCTGCCTGCTCATCTGGACTGAGTTGCTCTCCTGTTTCGACCGTTTTGACAGCAGTGTCGATATCGTCCAGGTTTGCCATGAACTTCGCCTTGTAGTCGCCTCCACGAAGCACATAGTCCTTGTAATTGTGAACGGCGTCGCCGAAAGTACCTTTGGCGTGCTGCAAAACCTTTAGCCTGGTGAGGGTGACCGATTCAAAATCGGTCCATTCATTTGTGATTTTCGTGAGCTTGACAAATGCCGTCGCACCGAGCACCACTGTGAGTAGGGCCGCGAGGGCGAATGCGATTGCGAGGCGCACACCGATGCGAAGATTTTTGAAGCGAAGGAAACTGCCTGTCATGATTTGTCCGTATCCTGGCCATGAGAATTGAGGATTTTTTCGGATGAGTCGCCGTTGATCTCATCGAATCGATCAGACTCAAAGCGGATTCCGTCTGCATACCGCTTACCATGTTTTACGGCATGTTTCCGAATAAGCTTGAGATACGGGAGTCCCTGAAAACCACGGGCAAAGGTTTGTGAATGGATGATTCTTTTGTCAGGTTTTCCTGACGGCCGAAGAAAGCACCTCCGGGTTATGAGTTGCATCTCCCTTCAGCCACGTGCGCACGAGTTTCCGCCCGCGCTTTCGAACTCAGTCGCCCCAATTCCCTTAGACGACGTAGAAGGCAGGAAGAACCAATTCGCCGTCGAGCGTATCCGGTTCACTTGGCGGCGCTTGATCCGTGCGCGTTCAAGACCGCCTGTCGGTTAGTCGCCGAGGCCTATCGGCTCTCGTGACTGAAAAGATCATCGACAATTCGCCGTGCTGCGCTATAACCACCCATCAAGGCATCTGCTTCCGTCACAAACGGAAGACCGCCGGCCTCCCCGAAGCGCAGCGGCGAAAACATGGCGACCGCATTGTCCGCCTGAAAGATCCTGACGATCGCCACGTACCCTACGCATGCAGCAGCGCCGCCAAGCTGAGAGCTAAGGTCGGATTCGACGGCCACCACAAGGGTGTACCCGTGATATTCATAAGTACGCGTCATGGCCTGTTCCACTCTCATCTGCCATTCCGGCACTCACGGACACCGGACATTGCGGCGAGGCGCGCACTGATCGTCACGAACTCGCTGGCCGTCGCGCGCGATAGCCCAATCTGCACTTCGTCGAGTTCAGGGTCGTCTTCCGACTGCTGGACGATGAACTGCTTCACCCGGACACTTCCCGTTCCCAGGGCGTTGTGAACACTGTCAAGCGATACACTGCCGCGTTCGACCAGCAGGGTTATGTTGCGCTGTTGTTTGACCGAAATAAAGCGACGTTCCAGCGGCTTCACACCGACGAGAATAATCAGAATAATGATCGTCGCGCCGATTGCAGCCGTGTACATCCCTCCGCCGACTGCCAGACCGATTCCCGCCACCGACCAGAGACTCGCGGCAGTTGTCAGCCCACGCACTATTTCCCCGCGCAACAGGATCGACCCCGCGCCCAGGAAACCGATGCCTGACACTACCTGCGCGGCAACCCGGGAAGGATCGAGGACGACGTTCTTTTCGCCCAGCACATCCGCAAATCCGAAGGCTGATACCAGCATGATCAACGACGACCCGACGCATACAAGCATGTGCGTGCGCAAACCGGCCGCCCAATTCAATCTTTCGCGCTCAAAGCCGATGACGCTTCCGAGTAGCGCTGCCAGGACGAGGCGCGACAACAGCTCGATATTACCTATCACAATTTTCCTTCGATAGTGACACGTTAAGCCTGCTGCGAAGCCGTGCCGGCAACGTTGAAATGAGGTTGGGCCGTCCGGTGAACGAGCTCATCCGGTTTTTCTATAACCGCCGGCGGCACCTCGGCACGATTTTCGTGCGTGCAGAAAAGTTGGACGATTTCCCGGGTCGGTATGCTCGTGACGAGCGTTGAGATTTTGCCCGGGTTGAACCACCGGCAACGCGAAATTTCGTTACGCGCTTCGGCGGACGCGTCCTGACGAATATCGGCGCGGAAAACGTGGTGGTGTTTGCTAAGACCGCCAAACTGGAACAGGTACGTAAGTTCCATTCCAGCGAGCGAAGTCTCTTCTTCCAGTTCGCGCAGGGCGGCGTCCAGCGGCGACTCGGACCGTTTTATCGTGCCGCCGGGAAGCGACCATCGTGAGCGCGCGCGGGCGACCAGAAGCACCTTGCCCTCGCGTACGCATACGATTGTGGATCGATCTTTCATGCTCTTCAGTCTACGAGGTGACGCTTGCGTGTATAGAGTTGGGGTGAATCAGCTTCGGTTTTCAACGTGCAGAATAGCCCACCTGGAACATCCGCACTTAGCGGTGCAAAAATGACAGAAAACCTGGTCGGTTGCACCACGCGAAATGCTATAAGCTGAAAAATCGTAATGATTATGCTGGCGCGAAAACGACATGAAAAATCGCTCGCCAATTATCCTCTGCCTGCCGCTCGCGTTGTTTATTGCAGCCTGCTTGCTGTCCCTTCCCACTTTCGTGGTGGCGGTTGTCTGGATGACGATCGGCGTGATGGCGCTCGGACACCGCCCCCTTGAGAGCTTTCCTTCAGCCGGTATCCGCCGGGAGTGGCTCCGGGGGTATCGCGCAGCGTTCGTGTGGTTCTATCACCTGGCGTGGTGGCCCTGGTACATGCGCTCGTCGATCCGAGACATCGCCGGTCAGATCGGAGCCACGCTGCGTCGAGTGAGGAAATCTCGGGGTAAGGGGCCGGATAGCCCGCCGGACAACAGGTCAAACGACGAATGTGAGTGAACGCGCAACAAGAGCGGTCGGAACAAACATCGTCCGATGGTGGGGCACAAGGCTCCCCGTTTCGACCTTTCGCAACGGCTGTTCAGATCCGGGAGTGATCAACTGTATCTGTCGAACTTGTGATTCACCAACGCACAATACGAGCCCCAGCCATCCGAAGGCGCATTGCCAAACGGCACTTTAATTTTTGCGTTTAGCGTACGAACTTACCGAATGACAGCATTGATATCGCTTGTCCTGTTTGATATGGACGACGTCCTGTCTCACTACGACCGCTCGGCACGGGTCCATCACCTCTCAGTGGTATCAGGCCGAACATATGAAACTGTCCGCGAGGCCATTTGGGAATCCGGGTTGGAAGCTGGTGCAGACGCCGGCTTGATAAGCGACGAAGAGTACCTGACGGCGATGGGCGAAATCCTGGGTTGTCACGTCACGCGCGATGATTGGCTGGTTTCACGCCGCGCATCGATGTCGCCCAATTTCGAAGTGCTCGCGCTTGTTAGAAAACTGTCCGCGCGATACCGCGTAGCCGTTCTAACCAACAATTGTCGACTGGTGACCGAAAACATCCAGTATCTCAATCCTGCGGTGGCGGAACTCTTTGGCCCTCACGTATACGCCTCGGCCTCATTCGGTGCGGCCAAGCCGGCAGCCCATACATATCTTCGCTGCCTTGATGCCCTCGGTGTTAGCGCAGCCGAGACTCTGTTTATTGACGACCTTGAGGTAAATGTGGAGGGTGCAATCAACGCAGGTCTTCACGGGCACGTGTTCACCGGCGCAGGGTCATTATCAGAGGAGCTGGAGCGTCGCAAGTTGCTGTAGCGGGGGGCAATCGTGGCAGAAAGTGTCCAGAGCGCCGATCCGAATGAGGGCGCGCTTGATCGGTGAGCGTCTCATGTTGAACGGAGATCGGACGACTATGTCAGTGGGGCGAGCGGCTGAAATGGGTCGGTGTCTGCCTTTCGCATCCCTGCTTCAATCGGCGATCTATCTCGGTCCGCGTCGGACCGAGACCGGCCAAGAAGGGCCCTTCGGGTTGGGCCGGTGAACGTCTGCTGATGAGCTGCAAGCTGTCTTCTCGGGCTTGTGCCAGATAATTTGTGGACTTGTTTGCGGGTGCAGACCTTTCTGTGGCCAAGCCCTCACGTTGGTGGGACCAGTCCAACCGCCTGCTACCCCTGAACTGAGTTCTCACTGGTGCTGCATTAGACGCTCGGCGCGCACCTCAAGCATGCCGCCGGCATCCGCGCCGACTCCCCGCGGTTAGTCAGTCAGCAACCAATCGCCGGTGCTGGCGTGCCCGATCAATGCCCGGAGTCGATGGTCATTCATCCGCTTGTCGCAGATAGAACGCGTCGAGAAACTCGTTCATCAGTGCCGCTATGTCATCCACTTTTTCATCAAGTGCAAAGTGGCCTGCGTCGAGCAGATGGACCTGCGCATTTGGCAAATCACGCTCGTAGGCAGCAGCTCCGGCCGCAATGAAGGATCTGTCGTAGCGTCCCCACAGGATGAGCGCGGGAGGCTGTTGCGTTCTCATCCATTCTTGCCAAGCTCCATAGGCCGCCACGTTCGTACGGTAGTCATAAAGCAGCGCGGCCTGGATTTCAGACTGACCCGGACGATTGAGAAACGCGTACTCGTCCGTCCAGGTGTCCGGGCTGTAGCGTTCGGGGTTCGGACTTTCCCCGTTGTGACGATATTTTGTACTTTCGAACGATGTGAACGCGGTGAACACTTCTGGATGCGCGGCAGGATCAGCCCAGTACTCCTTGATGGCCGTCCACTTTTTCCCGAGACTTTCCTCGTGGCTATTGGCGTTCTGGATCACTAGCGCTTCAAGACGCTCGGGATGTGCCAGCATGATTCGGAATCCGATCGGACCGCCGTAGTCCTGCAGGTAAAAGCTGTAGCGGTCGATGTGAAGCTGCTCGAGCAGGCCAGTGATCGTTTCGGCGAGGTGATCGAACGTGTAGGCGAACTGCGAAGTCGGTGGTGCGTCGCTGTGGCCGAAGCCAGGATAGTCCGGTGCGATAAGGTGATAGTGTATCGCGAGCAGCGGAATGAGGCTATCAAACATCCGTGACGACGATGGAAACCCGTGAAGAAGCACGATGGTTGGTGCGTCTTTGGGGCCCGCCTCTCGATAGAAGACGCCAACACCGTCAACTTCCGCTCGGTGATAAGTGATCGTCGATGAGGACGATCCGCTCGGATCAGTCCTGCGTGGGCGGGAATCGGTAGGCGGACTCTTTGTATTCATGGAGACTCCGTTATCAGGTAACGTTGGAGCGGAATGTTAAGTCTGCGTCCTTCATTCCCTGGCAGCAGACGACATTGCTCGTCAGTGCGCGACATCAGATGGCGATGTCAAGGCTACGGCGTAATTGAATCAGATCAACCCGCAATTGTTCAAATGACTGACGGTTGATGCCGGTGGCTCTCAGGGCAGTCGTCGAAATGATTGCGACCGCTGCTTTGAGCGCTCTCCCATCTTCGCCCCGGGTAATCAGCACCTGACGTTCGTCAGTGGATTCGTGTGAACGATTGACGCGCCCAGCCGCTTCCAGACGTTTCAGAAGTAGGGTAAGCGTGGCGGAGTCCAGGAACACTCGCTCGGCGACCGTCCTCAACGTTATGCCATCGTGCCCCCACAGCGCCGGCATGACCAGACACTGCGAATGCTAGCTTATTTTCGAGGACGAAACATTCCTAGCCGCCCATCTGGCGAACATATTGGACGCAGACCGCGAACGCACCCTAATCTTTATGCGCGCTGAGTGCAGCCTAGCGAACGGCGATTATTCTGCGATCGGGTTACGCAGCGTTGCGATTCAAGGTCACGGAATCGCTGGCTCCCAGGCGATCGCACTAAATTGGTGGCTTGCGATTACTCTGTTTCAACATTTAAAGTAGGTTCGGCGTCCCGACCCAGATCGCCAGCGCTTCAGTGGATTGGTTATTCAACCATCCTTGGGGCAGCGTCGATTGGTAATGAGCACTGTCCCCTGTTTTGAGTACAAATGTCTTGCCCTCAAGGGTCAACGAAATTTCACCCGAAGTGACGTAAAGAAACTCTTCTTCTGCGCTGGTTGGCATATCGGCAGGTCCGCTCTGATAGGGCGGGAATCTCACAAGGACGGCCTCAAGCCGCCGGCCTCCAGACTTATGCGTAAGTCTGGCGAACGAGTTTGCGGTATCCGCGAACTCGAAGAAACTCAGTTCCTCACCCCGACACACAAATTTCTGTTCGCTTGGAGCGTCAACAAAGTATTGCACGGCAACACCAAGCGCGTCGGCAATACCTTTCAACGAGGCAATCGAGGGCATGGCCGAGCCGCGCTCTATCTGTGACAGGAAAGGTTTCGAAATCCCTGCAGCCCTTGCCGTACAGTCAAGAGTGAGCTTTAGCCGCTGTCTCAGCGCGCGGATCTTGCCGCCGAATTGCGCGGATGGAATATTTTTTTTCATTTCGGTGAACATAAAAATGAAGTGGGCTTCGAGGCCCATGGTTCCTTCTTGGCCTTCTCCAGTGTTTCCGGGTTGGCGCCCGTGGCGATCACCGTGGCCCCTTCTGTCTGGAATCGTTTCGCGATCTCCGCCCCATCCCGGTTGTGCCTCCCGAGATGAGCGCAATCTTGCCTTCCAATCTGTTCGTTCGTGACCTCGTGCATGCCTGACTACTAGGTGGTTGAAGAACGTGATCCACGAGACCCATCCTCACCATAGGAGTACGGGTGTCTGTTTCAACCACGTATCCTTCGCCAGTTGCTCCACCACGAACTGAGCGACATCCGCGCGTGCGACCTTGCCGCCGTTGACGTCGGTGAGGTCAACGAAGGCCCTGACGCTTCCGCGAGCTGGGTCGTTGGTGAGCATCGCGGGCCGGACTAAGACCCAATCGAGTGAGCTGGCGCGGATCGCGGCTTCTTGGCGCCCTTTGTCTTTGTAGGCATGGCGAAGCAGCAAGGGCTGGAATAGCCGGTCGAACACGAAGCCGCCGTGGCCACGGCTGTCTCCTACCCCCAGGGCGGAGATGCAGATTAGACGGTGCACGCCGCTGCGGACCATCGCCGGGAGGAGCGCGCGTGTCGCTTCGGTCAGAACGCTGACTTCGCTGAAAGGACTAACGCCCGTGCCCAGCGAGCTGACGACGGCATCGCAGCCTTTCAAGGCGCGCATCAGGGCGCCTTCGTCGCAGGCATCCCCCTCAATGAGGTCTGCCCCTGGGAAGTCGGGCGCGCGCGCCTTCGAGCGAACCAACGCGACTACGGAATGACCCTTCTCCAAGGCGTCGTGGACGATCAGCCGTCCGGTTCCGCCCGTTGCACCCAAAACAAGAACCTTCATAGTCGATCTCGATAGCTGCTGGTATGAACGCCGCATTTCATATGGAAATGGGCTCTTTTGGTTGCTCTGACAGAATCACGATGGAGTACGAATACCCGGAGTAGATTTCCAAAGTCGTATCCCATCGCTGATCCGCTGACCTATTCTGTAGCGGCCTTCAGGGCCGCCGCGAAGACATCACGGGCAGACGTCGCGCCCGGGACGTGCTCCGTACCCTCGACGCCGAGGTCCATCCAGCCCGAGTTGACGGCGTCATACATCGCTTCGGCCGGTCCCGTCTGGCCCTTCGGAACGCCGAGTTGCTCGAACGCTGCCGGCCACCCGGCCCGCGGTACAGCAAAGGCGTTGACATCGACCTTCAGGACTTCTCCCAATTGTGTCGCTACTTCATCCGCACTGACCATCGAACCGAGCTCGATGGCGCGATGCCCCGACCATGCCGGCCCGGTCAGAAGCGCTGCGACTTCGGCGCCGATATCGTTGGTCGCGACCATGGTCGATTTCCGATCGGTCGGGTTGTAGTAGACGGGGAGCGTGCCACCTTGGGCAACATGCAAGCCGTAGAGGAAGTTTTCGAAAAATCCGCCGGCGCGCACATAAGCGATCGGCAATGTCAGGTCGCGAAATCCTTGCTCCAGAAGCGACAGCGCCGTGATCATCCCCAGCCCGCTGGTTCTGTTCGCCCCCATCGACGAAAGCGCAACCACTCGCGGCGGCGATGCCCTGGTGAGCGCCTCGACATAGTTTGCAATCACGCCCCTAGCTTCTTTGAAATCGGGCGAGGGCGCCCAGACACCCGGCAACATGACGAACGCGCCTTCGACGCCTTTGAGCGCGCTCTCGATGGCTACCGAATCATTCCAATCGCCGTCTACCAGTTCCACGCCCTTGGTCGCCCAGTGAGCCGCCTTCTCGCGATTGCGGACCAGCGCGCGTACTTTCTTGCCATGCGCCAACAGGTGTTCTGCCGTTGCGCCGCCTACTTTTCCCGTGATTCCCATTACTAAAAACATATGCTTTCTCCGGATATTGAGGGGCAGTGGACTGCCCCGGTTGGCTTAACGAATGAGCGGCAGAATGGCTCGGATACGGAAGTTGCGCGCGCAGAGGCCGCCCCATGTCAACGCGCCCAGAACCAGCGAAATGATTTCTGGCGGCGATCCCAACTCACCAATGCGGACATGGGCGCAGATGGCACCTCCCAAATAGCCCGTCACCAGGATCGCGCCGAGGACGGCGGTAGCCGGGATGGCGTAAAGGACGGCGCAGGCAAGGACGATCGGACCCACGACACGGGTAACGTCCATCGCGAACCCGGTTTCCTGCAACATGCTCGCGATCTGTGCTGGCACGAAAAGCTGAATAATCCCGTCTGTCACCAGAGCGATAACGACAAACGCACTCATTGCCCGGCCGGCCCACAGGGCGCGATGCAAGGTCATAGTTTCAGTCACCTGTTGTTCTCCGATGTGGGTCTCAATTTCGAAGCTTATTGTGTTTTTCAAGTATGATAAACATCGATAAAATTAACTAACTGTTCTCTCTGGAATGAACAATACCGAGGCGCGAAAATGCAGAATCTTGAACCCCTCCTCATATTCGTAACGGTCGCGGAAATGGGGAGCTTCACCCGCGCGGCCGACAGCTTGGGCATCCAAAAGGGGAGGGTCTCAACGGCTGTCCGGAAGCTGGAAGAAGATGTCGGTGTCAGACTCCTGCACCGGACGACGCGGAGCGTGCAGTTGACAGAGGACGGACGTGCGTTTCATGCGCGCGCCCGCGATCTGCTTGCTGAAGTCGATGACCTGCACTCGATGTTCGCAGGCGAGCACGTGGCACTTCGCGGGCGTCTAAGGGTGGATCTTCCGTCCGAAGTGGCGCGCACCACGATCGTGCCGGCCTTGCCGGAGTTCATGGCGACTCACCCCGAGTTGGAGCTGGAGGTGTCGAGTACGGATCGGCAAGTCGATCTGGTTCAAGAGGGATTCGACTGTGTACTGCGGCTTGGACCGATACGGGAGGAGACGCTGATTTCCCGCCCACTGGGCCTGCTGCGCATGGTCAACGCTGCCAGTCCCGCCTATCTGGCGCGCCATGGCGTCCCTCGATCGCTAGAGGATCTCCAGCGTCAGGAACATCGGGCAATTCATTTTTCGCCGATGCTCGGCTCAAGACCTTATGGATGGGAATATCCGAGCGGCGACAGCTACACGACGCTTCAGTTGCCGGGTACGCTACACGTCAACAACGCGCAGATCTACGAAGCCGCTGCGCTCGCCGGCCTCGGCCTGATTCAGGCGCCACTCCTGGGGATTGGCCGATACTTAGAAAGTGGGGCGCTTGTGGAGGTTATTCCCGACTCTCGTCGCCGGGCGCTCGCCGTGTCCCTCGTCGTAGCACATCGGAGTAATCTGTCGCGCCGAGTCCGCGCATTCATGAAATGGATCGAAGTTGTGCTGTCGCCGTATCTGGAATGAGGGGTGGTGGTTAAACGTTGATCGAGAGTGCCCTAAAATTGACTGCTCCGAAGCTGCCACTCCTCGGGGGCTGCAATGGGTCGATTCTGTTGAAAAAGTCGTGTTTTGGTTTGGGTCCCGGGCTTTGGCAGTAAGTTTCGAGTTGGAGAGTTCAGCGAGGCGGCGGTCTTGCAACGCGCGACGCCCCCCGTTTCTCGTCATGTAGCTGCCTGGTTTGCCTGCTTACCTTCAGCCGTGAGCCACTTGGCCATTCTTCGCAGATTTTGCGCAGTTGCTGCCATCAGAAACTCATCATGGGCACCGCTTGGACTACGCAGTCGCAAGCGATCAAGTTTGAGAATGCGCTTGAGGTGAGCGAAGAGCATTTCCACCTTCTTTCGCTGCCGGCGCGACTGTTTGTATTCGGAGGTTGCCGCGATGCGTCGAGCCTCATCGCGGGCGGCTTCATGGATGCTGCGCGTGATTTTGCGAAACGACATATTCGGGCAGCATTGATTCTTCATCGAACATCGGTTGCAGTTCTTTTCGCTCGATCGATACACGATAGTGTTGGCTTTCGTGATGTGCGTGCGTGGATTCTTCAGTGGACGCCAGTCGCTGCGCAGCGCGTTCCCCGCAGGAAATCGATACTCGTTGGCCTCTTCATCCCAGATGAATTCGCTACGGGAGAATGTATTGTCCTTGCGCTCTGTTTTATCCCAGACTGAAACGTGTGGCTCAATTTGTTTCTCTTCAACCATCCAGCCAAGCAGTGCTGCTGTGCCGTATGCGGTGTCACCTACCAGTCGGCGAGGCTTCAGCCCCCGTTGGTGTTCAACACGATCGATCATTGTCCTGGTTGATTCGACCTCTTGTGACCGGTTCGCCGGCGTCGCTTCAACATCCACAATGATCCCTGCCTGCAGATCGATCAGGTAATTCGTCGAGTAGGCAAAGAACGCAGGACCGCCTGGAGCGGCCGTCCATCGTGCAGCAGGATCGGTCAGGGATATCTTCTTTGGAGGCGCCGAAGACGATGCTGGCTCAAACGTATCTGCGGCCACCGGATTGGCTTGCTCCAGTGCCTCAAGATATTCCCGCACAGCGCGGCTCTGGCCGTCGGCACGTCCCCAGTCGATAGGCTCGGTTACCGGCACTCCGCGCGCAGGACTCGCGTCAGCCTTGATGATGCTTGCGTCAATGGCGAATCCCTCGCCCTTGACGAGGCCTTCGGCCATGCAACGACTCAGCACAGATTCGAATACGTGACGCAACAGGTCGCTATCGCGAAAGCGCCCGTGACGGTGCGCAGACACGTGAAAATATGGCACACCATGCTATAAATATGGCATATCATGCTACAACGTCGACGGCCTGAATTTAGTCGGCGGGATTAGCTGATCCGATAGGACACGTGGCCGGTCAGCCCGCACGACGCATGCAAACCAAACGATACGGCTTGGTGGATTACGTGTTTTTCGTAGGAAGGTCTTTGCTGGCCCGGTGACGCCGCACAGGGCATACCCGGATCACGTGTCGGACCAAGACATCGACGAGCAGGAAATCGCGCATTGCCCAGAAGCTCTCGTCGGCTGGTGTGCGAACCGGCTTTGAGGATGAGCAGTTTCTCCACGCGAGGATTTGTCAGATCCAGGAGGCATGTCATGACAGGAGCAAGACTCGGCATCGCAATGCTGCTGATTGCAAGCCTTGCGGGATGTCATTCCGGGCCAAAACTGAATCAGGCAGCGGGCACTGGTATGGGTAGCACAGCTGGCGCGCAGACGACCAATGTCTCGCCAGCTCAGGTCGACGAACTCAACAACCCCAACGGGCAGCTTGCGAAACGCAGCATCTACTTCGACTTCGACAGTTACACCGTCAAAAGCGACTATCAGCCTCTCCTGCAGGCCCACGCCCAATATCTCAGAAGCCATCCAAACCGGCACGTACTGATCCAGGGTAATACCGACGAACGGGGAACAACGGAATACAACCTGGCGCTCGGCGAACGACGCTCCGAAGCGGTGCTCCATGAACTCGAGACCCTGGGTGTACCCGACTCGCAACTGGAAGCGGTCAGTCTCGGCAAGGAAAAACCTCTGGCGATGGGTCATGATGAGGCGTCCTGGGCACAGAACCGGCGCGCCGACCTGGTTTACCGCTAGTGGGGCGAGCCATATTCCTGAGTGCCGGCTGTTGCGGGCAAGTCGGGTCATGCATGGCCGGACGCGGAAAATAGCCTGCGGTCAAAGACCGATGAACCAGGTCTCGACATCCATCTCTTCAGCCCAGATCTGGACGTCGAGTATTTCGTGCAATTCGACGGGTTCGCCGTGATAGATGCAGCAGAAGCCGTGCGCCGTGCGGTAAACGATCACCCATTCTGGCGCCGGTTCCGGCTTTCCCACGCCCATCCCTCCTGAAACCTGTTTCAGGTAGTCGAGATGAAGAGCCTTGCCGATACGCCTGCGAAGGCCGTCCAGATCATGTGTCAGTTTCATTGCCAGCTCCTTTGGCGTCGCGGTCGGTCTTTTTCTTTTTTCCTTTCCTGTCAAACGAGTGCACTACGCCTCGACGGGGTCGACTTTCAGCGTGCCCCGGAAATATCCTGATGCTACTCGCAACAGCATCCGCAATGTGCTCCTTGGCAATCACCCCGAGCACGCGAACGGGGCCGCGTCCTTCCTGTCGCCCCACAACGACTGCCATCGCGGCGTGCTGCTTCCACAGCCGGGTAATGACCCCGAACGCGACATCGTTTTCCTGAACGACGATGAAATTGCGCTGCGCGAGTGTGCCGAGCAGGATATCCGGAGCGCCCTGGCTCACGGCTCTGCGCAGCCCGGTATTGATGCGCAGAACGCCGTGAATCTCATCTGCCCTCGTGATCACGACATGCCAGAAAGCGGCGCCTCCCGTACGGGCAAGCACGTCGTGAAATGGCACGTGCTCATCGAGCACGAAGACGTCAGTTTCCATGACCTGTGCCGCGCTCTGTACAAGGAACATGTTGGCATGAAGGGCGTTGGGAATCGGGTGTCCGCGCCGTACAAGCTTGAGTGTGTAGATGCTTTCGGGCGACAGTAGCCGGCGGGCACCCAGGCTGAAAGCCACCGCGATAATCATGGGCAGCACGATGTCGTAGTCTCGCGTCATCTCGAAGACCATCGCGACCGCGGTCATCGCAGCACCGGTGCCGCCACCCACCATTGCGCCCATGCCCACCATCGCGAAGGCGGGCGCGCTTACGGGTGCCCCGGGCAACGCCATGGCAACGACGGACGCAAATGACGCCCCGAGCGTCGCGCCGATAAAAAGCGACGGGGAAAAAACGCCACCCGACGAGCCAGAGCCCAGGCTGATCGATGTCGCCAGTGTCTTGCAAAGCGCCAGCAACAGCAGGAAGGCGCCACCCTGCAGTTGCCCGTACAGCGTGGCCTGAATAGTCGCGTAACCGACACCTTCGACGTAGTAGTGGCCCGCATAGCGCCATAGCAGATACATGGTCACGCCGACAATCAGCATCCCGAAGGCATGACGCCCGTAACGTCCCGGTATCCGGTCAAACCCATCTTCGGCCCAATGCAGCGCACGGATCAGCAGTGCGGCGGCCGCTCCCGTCACGGCGCCGAGTAGCGCATAGAGAATCAGCGTCAGGGCACTCCCTGGCTGGTTCGGGATGGCACCCAACTGCGCGGGGACAAAGAACGCAGGCGCGGCACCGAAGAATAGCCGGCCCAGAAAGGTCGCCGTGCCTGTTGCAATCGCCACGGGCAAAAAGGTGTTGACGCTGATTTCCGGCATCATCAGTTCAGTGGCGAACAGCACGCCGCCGATCGGTGTATTGAAGGTTGCGGCAATGCCGGCACCTGCTCCCGCCGCAACCAGAGTAATACGCTGACCGGCCGTCATCGTCACCAACTGACCGAGCGTCGAACCGAGCGCCGACCCGATCTGGATGATCGGCCCTTCGCGCCCCACGGCTGCACCGGAGCCGATCGCCAGTGCCGACGCGATTGATTTCACAACGGCCACGACGGGGCGGATTACGCCGCGTTTGTAGTAAATCGCGTCCATCACCTCCGGCACACCATGTCCCTTCGCTTCTGGGGCAAACGTGCTCACAATCCAGGTGACCGCGAATCCGCCCACGACAGGCACGAGAATGACAAACATGCCCCACGGCGCAGCGGGCGTGAAGCGGCTGGCGTCGTATGCAAACGAAAGATGCCCGAGGAAGAACACGTTGTGCACCAGTCCAATCAGTCCCCGGAACACTACCGCGCCAAGGCCAGTCACGATACCGACGATGAACGCGAGGAAGCATAACGAGTACAGGGCGACTGGCATGACGGAATCGTCGTCAACATGGCTGACTGCGCGCGGCTGTACCGGTGCGACTTTCAAGTGGCGTGCATCGCTACCGGTGGCCTGGTCAGGCCGGCGAGCTTCGTCGGTCATGGCTTGTCGTCCCCAGAAGGACTACATGTAAACCTGCTGATGTCATGCATGTCTGGCCGGGCCTTCCGGACATCGTGCCCAGCTTCACTACGATCCAGAAAAGCATACAACCGGTCATCCGGTGCCGCGTATCTCGCCTTGTCCTGATTGAGTATCCACTCAACTGGTGCGATCCGTCCGTTCCACCATCGCCGTCGTTTCGTCCGAGTCCAGCACGTCCCTCATTGCGTGCAACATGAAGACTGCGCTCCAACTGACTGCCCGCAGGACACCCCGGCCAAAACCGATCACGTTCCGGCCAGCTCCGATGTTGCCAGGCGCCTGACAGCACCCAGAATCCGCCAGACTACGGCAACAGCCACGCGTTGTTCTTACAGCCAAACCGGCTCGCAGGCTTGCGTGCAATTCCATGGTAGTACACCGCATAGGGCACGAAACTGGTCGCAGTCAGCGAAAACAGGAATGTGTTTGCTCTGAACCCGGTTCAGTAGATCACGAGATTGATGCCGATGACGGCGAGCGGCGCAACGATTAACGCGTCCGCAAAGGCGAAATGGCCGCCGGAGTGCCTCTGCCTGGCGTGCAGGAGACGTGCTCGTGAGGCATGTCCGCCCAGTCGACCCGTCTGGCCGATATCTGCTATTTGCCTGTGCCGGCGAGCGTGGCGCGGATACGCTCACGTAGCGATATCCGGCGCTGTCGCTCGTTTTCAACTCCGATCAGGTGTTGATATTCCGTCGAGGCGGCGACTCCAGGGCGCGCGAGGCGTCTGAGCTCGGTCCATAACGCGCGGATCGTCGCATCACATCGGGTGATTTCGATCTCGGCCGCCTGGACCTGTTTCAGGAGATCATCGAATTTCTGATCACTCATCTGTCATTCCCCGTGCGCCGTGTGGACAACACGAGGGCGCACAACAGCACCAGACTCTGAAACACAGCAGAAACAAACCCGGTTGGTCAGAACGGACCGGGCAGCTTCCCGGATGAACTCTCCCCGGTTGGGGCGGATGGCACGACATCGGGTGCGACGTGAGGCTTGCTGTAGCGCTCCGACAACGCCTCGTAAAGAGCAGGTGCAAACAGTTTCGAAACCTGGCTGGCTATCAATGCAGTGGCCATCAGCGAGATAACGAGCGCGTGCCCATTGATCATCTCGATCACAATCACAAAAGCTGTGATCGGGCTTTGCGTCACCGCCGCGAGGTAGCCCACCATGCCAAGGGCAATCAGCATGGGCAACTGCATCTGACCAAACAGCAGGTGCAATGCGTTGCCAATGCCTGCGCCGATCGCGAGCGATGGCGCAAACAGGCCACCCGGTGCGCCGGGCAGATACGATCCAACCATCGAGGCCATCTTGAGCGCTGGGTATCCAGCGCCCAGTTGCGTGCGTCCTTCCAGCATCGCACGCGCTTCGGCATAGCCGCTACCGAACGTGTGGCCACCCGACGCCACGCCGATCACGGCGACGACCAGGCCACACGCGGCCCCAAATGCCACCGGCCGGTTACTGCGCCAGGCGCTCACCGACGTGGGCATCCAGCGTTTGGTGTTCAGCAATAGCCAGCAGAACACGCCACCGGCGACGCCGGACACCGCGCCGATCAACACCACCGCCGCCGCCAGCAGATCTGGAAAGCGGCTGCCGACGTCGATCGTTCCGAAATACGTATAGTTCCCCTGTAAGCCCAGCGAAACGATACCGGCGAAGATGATCGCAGTAATCAGCACGCCGCTCGTACGCTGCTCGAAGCTGCGGGTCAATTCTTCGATCGCGAACACCACGCCTGCGAGCGGTGCATTGAACGCCGCCGACAAACCCGCCGCGGCACCGGCGAGCGCCAGCCGCCGTTCCAGTTCGATGCCCCGGATGGCCCGGAATCGCTGTGGATAAAAGCGTCGCAGGTTGAACATGAGCGCGGCACCCACGTGGATCGTCGGTCCCTCCCGGCCGATCGTGAATCCGCCGAGTATTGAGAGGAACGAGATCACAATCTTGCCGACGAGGATCCTGATACTCAGCAGACGTGGCGCAAGATCGCCGCTGTCATGGAGTGTGGCAATGACCTGAGGGATGCCGCTGCCTTCTGAGCCAGGAAAGTAGCGCCTGGTAAGCCACACACCCAGAGCGCCGATTGCCGGGGTGACGGGAAGCGGCAGCCACCAGTACCGCGTCGCATAGCGCAGGAAGGCGTCATAGCCGATATCAATCAGTTTCGCGTAGAAAACGGCGACCAGCCCGGTTGCGATGGCACCCAGCCAGAATACGCCGTAATGCAACCACAGCCGTCGCGCGCGCTGTATTGCGCGTTTGTCAATCGATGCCGCTACACCCATTCTGCCGCCGCAAATATCAAAGTATAAGCGATATGGCACACTGTGACATATGTGGAGCCGGGCAACTGCGGCAGCTCAGCTACCGGCGCCGGTGTAAACGAGGGTGCTTACTGTCTGCCTGCTCCGAGGAATACCCAACCGAACGACTCCATCTCGGACTTATGCATCGCCGCCAGCTTCAGCAGACAGCGCTCGCCCTTCGCCGTGAGATGCACCTGGACCTGACGACGATCTATCCGGTCTGGCTTGCGAATCACGAGGCCGGCCGCTTCGCAGCGGGAGACAAGTGCCGCAGTTCCATTCGGGGCGGCCTGCAGGCGCTCGGCGAGCTCGCCGACTGTTGCCCATTGACGCTCCGGAAACCCTCTGACATGGAGCAGGAGCTGGTATTGCAACGGCGTTACGCCTTCTGCGTGTGTGATCTCCTCCGAGAACCGGAGAAACTGCCGCAGCTGGTAACGGAATTCGGACATCGCCTCCAGATCCTGCTTGCCCGGTATCTTGACGATGGCGCCTTTGCGGGAGTTCATCCCACCTCCATAAAATTCGACAACCTGTTGAAAATATGTCACCTTGTGCCTAAAATTCGAAGTGACATTCACGCGCCCGGATACGGTGCGCGAGGTACTGCGGTGCGGCAGCGAGCAACCGTTTGCCGTGCCCATATGCTGCCGGCATTTACGGAACTTTAAAACGTCTGAACCCGAGGACGCTGATATCAACGTGCTGCCCGGTTTGTCTGTTCGAGCAGTTTCGACATCTCGTCCGTGTGGGAGCAGTAGATGATTCGTTACTTTGCATGCGCGTTCGTTGTCGCATCGGCAACAGTCCTGCCGGTTGCGGCCGTCGCAGGCGCGCAAGGTGTCGTGCGGGTTGCAATGCTGGAGTTCCCTGATCTGGAGGGCGTTCCAGCTGAATCGACCCTCAGCCGGAGCAACATTGAAAACATCGCCTTGAGTCCGGGACGATACCGCTCACCTTCTGTTATCAACGGTCCTAACTATTTCCCCGCGTTGCGACGCTACGAACACCAGCATTTGCAGGATCACCAGCGACTACAGGGATACGATTTTGGCACTGGCTGGAGCGTGAAACCGCGATAGTTAGCGTCAGCCTCCACCCCCGTGTGACGGCGAGACTTCATGCCTGACGGGATCAGCCACCGGAACGCTCGCCTCAGCTCCGCAGCCCCTTCTGTGCCGTACCAGCGGCCGTGCGCGAGGATGACACGCTCCGGGTCCCATCCGATCATCTTTTCCATGGCGAGTCTAAGATCGTTTCTGTTCGAGGGAAGTGCAAACAGCAGCCGCATATCGCGCGGCATCTGCCCGTCAGGATGTCGCACGCCCCCGACGAGCGTCAAAACACGCGCAACACAGGAATCAAGTCTCTCCACTTCGAAGTTCTCTATCAGGTCGGTCAGGATCAGGGTTCGCGAGCTTCGATGAAAGAACACGATCTCCGTAAAATGACGACCTGCAACGGGCAAGGTGGCCAGATCTGGCTCCCATTCGTAGTCTGTGATGCCGTTCAATGGCAGACGATGGTTGCCGCGCGGGTTCGACATCTTATCCTCGCCACCTGGGGCCGCATATACCAGTGCGTCTGGATACGCTGCTGCCCAGTCCTGAAGCCACCGGGAGTGCAACCGGTTGATGCCGATGAGCCAGCGCGGCGTGCCAACCTGCGCCACTGCGGCTTCAAGGGAAGCGGTGAGTCGGGTCGGAGAATGAATGAACAGTTTCCGCCCGGGAGTTCGCACGATCGTCATCCTGGTCGAAAAGGCCATCCTTTAGCAAGGCACGCCGAACCGGATCGCAGGGCCGTCCACGACCCAGACGTCTGGCCCAACCTCCTTCATCGTGTCAAGTGGCGGATACGTCACTGCCGGCTTTGCGCGACTGTCCATTGTCCCCGAGGCGATCGGCTACCTCTATCACGCTCTTCTCTTGCAGGAAATCGGTATCGATTCAGACTTGCTGAGGCGTTGGGTCTTCGATGGGCCAAGGTCTTTTATAGTGCAGCACGCGTTCCGTGAAGCTGGACTGTTGCCGGAAGAGCTGAAAGAGCCTCGGGAGCCTGACCAATTTACGTATTGCTGGCGAAGGCGCACTTTCGGAAACGGCTGCTAAGAAACGGACCCCGCCATCAGTGGCGCGATCAAGTTGCAGAAGAGGCGAAGTGTCGGAGCGACTACTGCCGAACGAGCGCGGTGAGCCGCTCGTGGAATTGTTGATAGCGCATTGGCGTACATCGCATATTGGCTGGAAAGCGTCTGATGCATCGGATGTCTTCTGAAACGAACCAGTCGGCAATCATAGATGCCACATCCGCGATAAACGCATCGGCGGCCTTCTGAGAGTCTCCACGATGATCGTCGAATACTTCTCCAGATCCGAGATAGTCGCCCGCGCACATGATTCCTGCTCGGGCAACAGCATGGCCCGTGTAAGTCATCGGAAATAGCTCCGGTATGCCCGCTGGACGTTGTCTCAATTCTTCGGCTACGTGACGTGGCATCAATTTGTCGATGACCTTGTCGGCGATCAGTTGGTTGATTTGTTCGACCGTTGCCTGATCGGCATCAAGCTTGTCGTAAATGTTCGTGTCCAGGACAATTGTGATCATTCGAATCCCGAGAAGCCGGTGAAATAGCAAGTCTTCCGCTTGGAAGCTGAACCGCTGGGCGATTTTGAGTTCGTCAAAGAAGCGCGGCGAATCCAGTAGTTCGCTTGTCATTCCCTGGGCTGGAGCTTGCGAGGGCGGTTATTTCGGTAGTACCCGGTTGGTACTTGGACGTTGTGATGAATACAGCCGTCTGCGAACAGCTTTGCCAGCGATGTAGAACCAGAGCAGGGTGCCAGCTCGCCAAAGTCTAGCGCGACTTTCTTCGACAGGGCTTCAAGTTGAACGCGCTCTGACCAAGTTGGCCTGCGCTCCGTCGCCTTCGCCAGCGTGGCAGCGGCGCTCTCGTCTCTTCCATCAGTCGAACAGTAAACGTGTTCAAGTTGGAGCGAATATTCCCCGTTGCCGACGGATCAAGGGATTTCCCTGGGTGAATGATTGCAAAGGAAATTCGAGGAATTTGGTCGTCGATCAGCCCGTTCGTGGGTGAGCGATGTCCAGTTTGACGGTGGCAAGAATCTACGAGTAGCACCCTGTTTTAAAAGGGAATTGTTGAAATTCGCCAGGGTTTTGCTGCAGCGCAAGGTTCAGGCTCAAGTGAACAAAGTTCAAAGTTAAGCGAATCTCGACAGTCAAAGCGACATCCCTTCTTGAATTTGTCACCACCCGTCCATATAATTAGCACTCGCTGCACGAGAGTGCTAACAACATCGCCGGTTGGCTCAGCCAGCCGGGTTTTCTCAGCGTTCTTCAGTCTCAATCAAGAGAGGAGTATGTATGAACCTTCGTCCTTTGCATGATCGCGTGATCGTCAAACGTCTGGATCAAGAAACCAAGACCGCGTCGGGCATCGTGATCCCCGAAGCCGCAGCAGAAAAGCCGGATCAAGGCGAAATTCTGGCAGTCGGCCCGGGCAAGCGTGACGACAAAGGCGCACAAATCGCCCTCGACGTGAAAGTTGGTGACCGCGTCCTGTTCGGCAAGTACGCAGGCCAGACCGTCAAGGTCGACGGCAACGAACTGCTCGTGATGCGCGAAGAAGACATCATGGCCGTGGTGCAGAAGTAAGCGCCAGTCGCTACTTTTCCCGGTCATATCCCAAAGAATTCAAGGAGTTAGAAGATGGCAGCTAAAGACGTCGTATTCGGTGATTCCGCCCGTGCCAAGATGGTTGAAGGCGTGAACATCCTCGCGAACGCTGTGAAGGTCACGCTGGGCCCGAAGGGTCGCAACGTTGTCCTGGAACGCAGCTTCGGCGGCCCGACGGTCACGAAGGATGGTGTTTCGGTCGCGAAAGAGATCGAACTGAAAGACAAGCTCCAGAACATGGGCGCACAAATGGTCAAGGAAGTTGCTTCCAAGACCAGCGACAACGCAGGTGACGGCACCACGACCGCAACGGTTCTGGCTCAGTCGATCGTCCGCGAAGGCATGAAGTACGTTGCATCGGGCATGAACCCGATGGACCTGAAGCGCGGTATCGACAAGGCTGTGTTCGCAGCGATCGAAGAACTGCGCAAGATCAGCAAGCCTTGCACGACCAACAAGGAAATCGCTCAAGTCGGTTCGATCTCGGCAAACAGCGACTCGTCGATCGGCGACCGTATCGCTGAAGCGATGGACAAGGTTGGCAAGGAAGGCGTCATCACCGTTGAAGACGGCAAGTCGTTGCAAGACGAACTGGACGTTGTCGAAGGTATGCAATTCGACCGCGGCTACCTGTCGCCGTACTTCATCAACAACCCGGACAAGCAAGTTGCTGTGCTCGAAAACCCGTTCGTGCTGCTGCACGACAAGAAGGTTTCGAACATTCGTGACCTCCTCCCGGTCCTCGAGCAAGTCGCTAAGGCTGGCCGTCCGCTGCTGATCATCGCAGAAGACGTCGAAGGCGAAGCGCTGGCTACGCTGGTTGTGAACAACATCCGCGGCATCCTGAAGACTGTTGCTGTCAAGGCTCCGGGCTTCGGCGATCGTCGTAAGGCCATGCTGGAAGACATCGCGATCCTGACCGGCGGTCAAGTCATCGCTGAAGAAACCGGCCTGACGCTCGAAAAGGCAACGCTGGCTGAACTGGGTCAAGCGAAGCGCATCGAAGTGGGCAAGGAAAACACGACGATCATCGACGGCGCTGGCGAAGCAGCAACCATCGAAGCACGTGTGAAGCAAGTTCGCACGCAAATCGAAGAAGCTACGTCGGACTACGACCGTGAAAAGCTGCAAGAACGCGTGGCCAAGCTGGCTGGCGGCGTTGCAGTGATCAAGGTCGGTGCTGCGACCGAAGTCGAAATGAAGGAAAAGAAGGCACGTGTCGAAGACGCACTGCACGCAACGCGCGCAGCTGTGGAAGAAGGCATCGTTGCTGGCGGCGGCGTCGCACTGATCCGTGCACGTACGGCAATCGCTGGTCTGAAGGGCGCTAACGCCGATCAGGACGCAGGTATCAAGATCGTGCTGCGCGCGATGGAAGAGCCGCTGCGTCAGATCGTCACGAACGGTGGCGAAGAAGCCAGCGTCGTGGTGGCAGCTGTTGCTGCTGGTACGGGCAACTACGGCTACAACGCCGCAACCGGCGAGTACGTCGACCTGGTTGACGCAGGTGTCGTGGACCCGACGAAGGTGACGCGCACGGCGCTGCAAAACGCAGCTTCGGTCGCTGGCCTGCTGTTGACCACCGACGCAGCTGTTTGCGAACTGCCGAAGGAAGATGCTCCGATGGGCGGCGGTATGCCCGGCGGCATGGGCGGCATGGGCATGGACATGTAATTTCCGATTGAGCCTCACTTGGCCTCGTTTGAGGCTCAGTTGGAAACACATGGGGAGGTGCGTCGCGAGGCGTACTTCCCAGAACAAAAAACCCGCAGAAATGCGGGTTTTTTGTTTTGGGGCAAGCAGCTAGGTGATCCGGTATTACGAGCGCTCCACGCAAGCGAGATTCGTGAGGTGGTTATCGCGCAAGTAAGTAAATATATTCGCCACGCTTTCAGCCGGCGTCAGCGCTGCGGTGTCTATTTTCAATTCAGGATCGGCCGGCGCTTCATAAGCTGCTGATACGCCAGTAAACGACGCGATTTCTCCGGCTCGGGCTTTGGCGTAAAGACCTTTCGGATCACGATCGGCGCATGTATCGACCGAGGCGGAAAGATAAGTCTCGATGAAGTTACCGGCGCCAATAATTTCGCGCGCCATCGCTCTGTCTTCACGCATTGGCGAAATAAGCGCCGTGATGACGATGAGACCTGCGTCGTTCATCAATTGGGCGACGTGCGCCACCCGGCGAATATTTTCACGGCGATCTTTCTGGTCGAAGGAGAGGTCGCGCGCCAAGCCGTGGCGAATATTGTCGCCATCGAGTACATAGCATGCGCGGCCTAGTGAAACGAGTTGCTGTTCGAGTTCGAAAGCAATGGTCGATTTACCGGCCCCGGATAATCCGGTCAGCCAGATCGTGACTGGTTTCTGGCGGAATATTTCCATCCTGTCGCGGGCGGTAATTGAGCCTTGGAAACGTTTCAGGAAGGCGTGAGACTGTCCCATTGTGATTTCCGCTCGCTTTCAGACGCAGTGTGAACGCTGCCGCCAGACTCCGGCGTTTTGCAGGGGCAAGTGTCGATTTTCGACCATGACACGAGCGCCGTCCGAAGGGCCCACGGGCAGGGGGATGGGAGTCGGCGAAGGCATGGGGGATATATGACAGTTTTACGAAATGTAAAGTTTAGCTTGGCGATAACGCCGATGCTGTAACGTTTGATTACAAGTTCAAACGTATGTTGGCGTGATGAAAGGGGCGGCGGGTCCTGCCGGTTTCGCGAGAAAGTCGAGCCCGGCCGTGTGCTGAGACGAGGTCTGAGGGAGAGATCAGGGGCAGGGCGTGCCCGCAGGCGCGGAGCTTTCCAGGTCGAACATCGGTTAAGACGGAGAAAGGCGAGGTGGGGTCAAGCCTTCCGGAGGCCTGTCTCTCAAAACAAAAAACCCGCAGAAATGCGGGTTTTTTACCGGGGCTGTCGGGTCGCCACTGAAGTGGAAACGCTCGTCGGGCGCCTGCCGCTTGCGCAGCAGGCGCTTCGAGCCGTCAAATCAATGCCGCGCCTCGCCCGGTGCCGCGTCCTTGCCCGTTGCTGGCGGCGTGTCGTCGTCGCTGCTGCGGGCCCAGAAAAAGCGGTCCGGCAGATAGGCGCCCATGCCCGGCCGAAACGCGTTGCGCATCGCCTGATACAGATACTCCTGCGCCTCGCGCACGGCTTCCGCCGGCTCCTGGCCGTTAGCCAGCAAGGCGGCAATCGCGGCGCCGAGTGTGTCGGTAATGCCCATGATCCGATGCGCGCCACGGTCCCACATATCCTGGCGCAGTTGGCCGTCTTCGCTGAACAGCGTATTAACGAGCCGATGCGTGCCGGTTTCCGTCGACAGAATGTATTCGCAGCCTTGCGACAGCAGATGCGAAATCGCAGCGTCGAGGCTCGGTGCTTCGGCGTCGCCGTCTGGCTGGGCGAGGGCGAGCAGTGTGGCCGAATCGGCGACCAGCAAGGTGGTTTGCGGCGCCAGCAGGTCGGCGATCGCTTCGCGCAGTTCGTCGGCGGCGAGCACGTGTTCGTCGTCGAGCGTGAAATCGGGGGCGAGGATCAGCGGGATGTCGTCGTAATCGGCGACCACCTCGGCAATTGCGCTGACCACTTCCGCGCGTGTGCATGCGCCGACCTTGAAGGCAGCGATCGGCATGTCTTCAAGCAGCATCCGGGCCTGGGTCGCAACCACTTCGGGATCGAGCCCGGTAACTTCATCGCAGCTTGCCGAGTCGCGCACGGTATAGCCCGTGAGCACGGAGACGCCATGGCAGCCCATGCTGGCAAGGGTCATCAGGTCTGCTTGCAGGCCGGAGCCGCCGGTGGGATCGGAAAGGCCGAAGGTGAGGACGATCGGAGGCGTATCGCTGGGCATGAAGATTTACAAAAAGGAGCTGTATTTAGGCGCAGAGGGTGCGCAATCGGCTCAATTATGCGGCCTAAACTGTCATGAGGGCGTTTTTTCGCATTCTTCGGCAGGTTGCCGCAAGCCAGCAGCACATAACCGGCAACCAGGCGCGACCCCGCGCGCAAGCGCCGGCCAAACCGACGCAACCCTCTAGCCAAAGGCCGCTGCACATTACGATTGCGCGTTTCTGATCGCTAGGCATTGGGGCGGCAACACGGTACCATCATGGCTCCCGTTTCCACGGACTCTAAGACGCGACACAAGAATGGAATATCAAAGCTGGATGTGCCTGATTTGCGGCTGGATTTACGACGAAGAAGCCGGTTTGCCGGACGAAGGCATTGCGCCGGGCACACGCTGGGAGGACGTTCCCATTAACTGGACCTGCCCGGAATGCGGCGCGCGCAAGGAAGACTTCGAGATGGTCCAGATCTGAGGTCCGACGGCAAACGGCGGTCTCCCGCTGAGCGCCACGCCGTGCGGTTGCGGCGCGGCGTTTGCAGGGGGCGTCGGCCGGATCGAACGCGATTCATGCGCTCGGCGCGCAACCCCGACGCGGCGGCGCGGAACATCCCCGGTTGCACCGTGTCGCAGCGGTAATCTGTCAATGTCCTGTCGCCAGTTCGCGCGTTAGCCGATCAGTCTCTCGTGCAGCGTCGAAGCGGCGGCCCGTCAGCTTCCTGTCGCCTGCCATGACTCTTCGATCCGCTGCACCAGATTCCTTCGATGCATTGCCCAATCCGCGCGGCGGCGCTGTCCGCACAGCGGAGCTGGCGCTGGCAGAGGCGTTGCTGGCGTTCGAACAACACAGAGAGAGCACTTCGGCGCTGCTGCGTGCGTCGCATGCGTTGCGCGAGGCCGGCTGGCTGAGTGCGCAGCGCTTCGCGGACGCGCTGGTGCGGCTCTCGCCTCTGGCCGAAGGCGATCCGGCTGACGAGGAGAGCGCGCGGCGCGTGTTCGGCGTGGCATTGCACGATTTCCGCGCGGCGCTCGAGCGCCACAATCTGCGCGAGCTGTCCTGCTCGTCCACGCTGTTCCATCACTATCATGCGCTGTGTGCTCATCTGTCGGAGCACACGCCGGGTTCGACCGTCGCATTCGAAGATCTCGCGCTGAACGCGCGCCCGGTGCCGCCGGTGTCGCTGCATACCCAGTCCGCGGATCAACTCGCCCATTTGCGGGCGCGCTACGAGCGCGCACTGCTGCCGGTATTGCGCTCGCAGCCGGATAGCAGTGGTGCTGCACTCGCGTTCACGAACGCGGCGCTCGACGAGCTGGACGCCGTCTTTGCCGAACTCGCCGGCCCGGACCCCTATGATTTCTGGCGCCTCGCCAAAGCTTGTGCTAAGGCGCTGCGCGTCAGCGGCCGCGCCACTGGCGGTGCCGACGCGCGGCGTTTCTATGCGCGCTGCAATCTCACGCTGGCCGACCATGCGCACGGCATCGAGCGCGCGCCGCGTTCGCTGGTGCGCGCGACGCTGGCGCTGTTGTGGCGCGATTACGCGCTGTTCGGCGCTGCAGCGGAAGACGCCGATCAGGTCGAAGTGCTGCACGACTATGGCTTGACGGTCGATTGGCACGTCGCGGGCACCCAGGCATCCGAAATGCTTTGGGAAGCGGGCGCCGTACAGGCGCAGGCGGTCAGCGCGACCCGCAGCACGCTGACGCGCGAACTGGGCGTGTTGGCCGTCAACGCGCATGCGTATGAAGATTTCCTGCAAACGGCCGATGCCTCGATTTCGGCGCTGACCGAGCACGCCCGTGCGGCCGACCAGCCGGAGAAAGCTGATCCGAGCGAAGCGTTGCAGGCGGGCGACGCCGCCTACCGGCTCGGTGCCGCCGCGTGCGCGCTGGGCCTCGGCCATGTGGCGCTGGTTGCCGATGCGCTCGGGCTCGCGTGGCGCCGCCGCGCGCACGCCGGCGTATCGACGCCGGCGGTGCGCTCCCATGTCATCGTCGGTGCACCAGCGGCGAGCACGCTTGAGCAGGCTGCCGAAGCGCTGCGTGCGATGCTGCACAAAGTCGCCGCGGGCGTCGCGCCGACAGGCAGCAACGCTGCGCTGGCCGCATTGACGCGTTCGATCGAGCAGGGCGGCGCCTGAACGGCTGGCTGCGGTATCAATCAGCAGCATGCCCTGTGCGCCGGCACGCATCCTTGCTGGCAAAAGCGGGGCGCAATGTTCGAACCCGGAGGCACGCGATATGCGTGCCGTAAACACCGCCGAGTGCACCATGGACAAGGCCTGCGTGCGTGATAGAGTGCAACTTGATTCGCCGTCGATGGCTCGCGGCGCACTTCATCGCGCACATCGCGGTCCCGCGCTCAAAGCCCGCCATCCCGCACCGTCTTTGCTAAAATCCGAACTATGTCCAAGAGTACCGATCGCATCAATCTGACCAACCAGTTCCTGATCGCCATGCCGAGCATGGCCGATCCCACGTTTTCAGGAACGGTGGTCTACCTTTGCGATCACAGTGAGCGCGGCGCGCTCGGCCTCGTGATCAACCGGCCGACCGATATCGACCTGGAAGCGCTCTTCAGTCGCATCGATCTCAAGCTCGAGATCGAACCCCTTCTCCATGTGCCCGTGTATTTCGGCGGCCCGGTGCAAACCGAGCGCGGCTTCGTGCTGCACGATCCGAAAGACGGCAATGCCTATACGTCGTCGATGTCGGTGCCGGGCGGGCTTGAGATGACCACGTCGAAAGACGTGCTCGAAGCCGTTGCGAGTGGCACCGGTCCGGAGCGTTTTCTGCTGACGCTCGGCCATGCCGGCTGGGGCGCGGGTCAGCTCGAAGAAGAGATTTCGAAGAACGGCTGGCTTACGGTTGAAGCCGACCCGAAAATCGTTTTCGACGTGCCCGCCGAAGAGCGTCTGGAAGCCGCGCTCGCGCTGCTCGGCATCTCGCTGTCGATGCTGTCGGGCGAAGCAGGTCACGCTTGACTGCTCCCCTCCCTAAAGGAAGGGGATTCCCACTTCACAGACGGCAACCCAACTTCATCTCAAAGAGACATGGGACTTACGCTTTCTCCATGGGCTGACGCCGCCAGTCCGGCGGCCAAAACATTGCGCGCAGCGTTGATGTCGCGATCATGGATGCTGCCACATTCCGGGCAGGTCCATGCGCGGATATTCAGCGGCATCTTGACCACTGTATGTCCGCAATCGCTGCATCGTTTGCTTGACGGGTACCACTTATCGATGCCGACCAACGAGCGTCCGTACCACTGCGCTTTGTACTCTAGTTGCCGGGTGAACTCGGACCAGCTTGCATCGCTGATCGACTTTGCAAGGCAACGGTTCTTCTGCATGTTGCTGACGGCAAGGCTTTCGATGGCGATCACTTGGTTTTCGTTTATCAGCCGGCTCGAAAGTTTGTGCAGGAAGTCCCTTCTGGAATCTGCCGTCCTGGCATGCATTCGTGCAACTTTGAGCTTCGCCTTCATGCGATTGGCGGAACCCTTTTGCTTCTTCGCTAGTCGCCGTTGCAGCTTGGCGAGCTTAGCCTCGTTCTTTCGGAACGTGTTAGGGGCCGCGATCTTCTCGCCGGTAGAAAGGATGGCGAAGTGCGTCAGACCTAAGTCGATGCCAACTTTGCCGGATACCTCTGGCTTTGCTCCTACCGCGTCATCGCACAGTATCGAGACATGGTATCTGCCCGATGCGTCTTTCGACACCGTGACGGTCGTTACCTGCGCTCCCTTCGGGATAGTGCGTGACCATCGAATCGCAAGCGGCGCATCCATCTTCGCGAGTTTCAATGACGCACCATCCCACTTGAAAGCGCTCGTCGTGTACTCGGCAGACTGCGCGCCGTCCTTGCGCCTGAAATTCGGATACTTCGCGCGCTTGGCGAAGAAATTCGCAAATGCCGTTTGCAAGTGGCGCAAGGCCTGCTGCACCGGAACCGAACTGACTTCGTTCAGCCATGCGTGCTCGGGTGTTTTCTTGAGCGCCGTAAGCGCTGCGGAGGTTTCGTGATATCCGACTCGTTCTTGGCGCTGATACCACGCATCAGTACGCAACCGAAGCATGTGGTTATAGGCAAAACGCGCGCATCCAAACGTCCTAGCAAGAATCGCTTCTTGCTCAGCCGTCGGGTAGAACCGGAATCGGTATGCTCGCTTAATGTCCATGATTCACACAATATCATGTGTTTGTGTGAGATTGAAAATCCGGAGAAGCAGCCTCGCGGCTGCGCTTCTTTCACTCCCCGCCCCTTAGGGACGGGGTTTCTCGGAGCAGATCTGATGAAAGGTGACGCATGAGTCTGCGGGACGGACGTGAGGCGACGCTGCTTGCGTTCGATTACGGTGAAAAGCGGATCGGCGTGGCGGTGGGCAACTCGCTCACCCGCAGCGCACGGGCGCTTGTGATCGTGCAGAACCGCAGCCGCGAATACCGTTTCGAGGCGATCGGCAAGCTGATCAGCGAGTGGAAGCCGGACGCGCTGGTGGTCGGCTTACCCATGCACCCGGACGGCACGCCGCACGAAATGACCCAACTCGCGAAGCGCTTCGGCAATCAGCTGAATGGCCGCTTCAATCTGCCGGTGACATGGATCGACGAGCGCTATTCGTCGGTCGAGGCGAAGGCGGAAATCCGCGCCGGCAACGGCCGCGCCGACATGCTCGACGCCGAAGCCGCCAGCATCATCCTCCAGCAATATCTAGACGGACTTTCCGACGATCATGAGTTCCATTGACGCCGAAGCGCTTTATTGCGCCGTGCTCGAACAGGTTCGCGCGGCGTATGGCGACGCCTTCAGCGCTGCCGATGGCCCCGTGCTGGCCGGCATCTACAGCGGCGGCGCGTGGCTTGCCGAGCGCCTCGCGCGCGATCTGAAGGCGCCGAGCTTCGGCGTGGTGAATGTCGCGCTGCATCGCGACGACTACGCGAAAAAAGGCCTGCACTCGCAGGCAAGCCCGACCTCGCTGCCGTTTTCCGTGGACAAGCGCCGCATCGTGCTGGTGGACGACGTGCTGTACACCGGCCGCACGATTCGCGCGGCGTTGAACGAGCTGTACGACTACGGCCGTCCGGCATCGGTCGAACTGGCGGTGCTCGCCGATCGCGGCGGACGCGAGTTGCCGGTGGCGGCGCGTTTTGTCGGCGGCGTGGTGGATGTGCCGGCCGATGCAACCCTCGTCCTCGCCCGCGAAGCAGGCGGCGCCGATGGCAATCAACGTTTCACCTTTCACACCGAAGCACGCGTCGATTGAACGCAGCTTTGCGCATTGAGCAAGGCATCGACGCCGAACACGTTGAAGCCCGTATTTGAAGCAGGTACCCCATGAACACCGCCACCCAGGCCCCGCAGGATTCCACCGACAGCGCCACCGAGCGCTTCCGTTATGGCTTCCTGAAGGGCAATCCGCAGCTCACGAAGAACGGCGAGCTCAAACATCTGTTGTCGATCGAAGGTTTGCCGAAGGCGATCGTCAATCACATTCTCGATACCGCCGACCAGTTCGTCAGCGTGACCGATCGCGAAGTGAAGAAGGTGCCGTTGTTGCGCGGCAAGTCGGTGTTCAACCTGTTCTTCGAGAACTCGACGCGCACCCGCACGACCTTCGAGATCGCCGCGACGCGTTTGTCGGCGGATGTGCTGAATCTGAACATCAACGCTTCCTCGACGAGCAAGGGTGAGTCGCTGCTCGACACGATCAACAACCTCTCGGCGATGCATGCCGATATGTTCGTTGTGCGTCATGCCTCGAGTGGTGCGCCCTACCTGATCGCCCAGCACTGCGCGCCGCACGTGCACGTGATCAATGCCGGCGACGGCCGTCACGCACACCCGACCCAGGGTCTGCTCGACATGTACACGATCCGCCACTACAAGAAGGATTTCACGAATCTGCGTGTGGCGATCGTCGGCGACATTCTGCATTCGCGGGTTGCGCGTTCGGACATTCATGCGCTGACCACGCTCGGCGTGCCGGAAGTGCGCGCGATCGGTCCGCGCACGTTGCTGCCGGGCGGTCTGGAGCAGATGGGCGTGCGCGTATTCCACAACCTCGACGAAGGCCTGAAAGACGTCGACGTGATCATCATGCTGCGTTTGCAAAACGAGCGGATGAGCGGCGCGCTGCTGCCGTCGGCACAGGAGTACTTCAAGAGCTGGGGTTTGACGCCGGAGCGCCTCGCGCTCGCCAAACCCGATGCGATCGTGATGCACCCGGGGCCGATGAATCGTGGCGTCGAAATCGATTCGCAGGTGGCCGACGGTCCGCAATCGGTGATTCTGAATCAGGTGACGTTCGGCATCGCGGTGCGCATGGCGGTGATGGGAATCGTCGCGGGCAATCACGATTGATCTCGCCACGGCGCGCACCCACACACGCACCAACGCACGCACCAGCACACGCACCAGCACACGCGACAAGACACGCAGAACTTAGCTGAACGCTTGGCTAAACATTAAGGCAGCGCATGAAGATTCATATTCAAGGCGGCACGCTGATCGATCCGGCAGCGGGCACCGAACAGCACCAGGACATTTTTATCGCAGCGGGCAAGATCGTCGCCATCGGCAACGCGCCAGCTGATTTCATCGCAACGAAGACGATCGACGCTAAAGGCCTTCATATCGCGCCGGGTCTCGTCGACCTGTCCGCGCGCTTGCGCGAACCGGGCTACGAACATAAGGCGACGCTCGAATCCGAAATGGCCGCGGCGCTCGCTGGTGGCGTGACGAGTCTCGTGTGTCCGCCGGACACCGATCCGACGCTCGATGAACCGGGCCTCGTCGAGATGCTCAAGTTCCGCGCGCGCAATCTGGACCAGGCGCATGTGTATCCGCTCGGCGCGTTGACCGTCGGCCTGAAAGGGCAGGTCATCACCGAGATGGTCGAGCTGACCGAAGCGGGCTGTATCGGTTTTTCGCAAGCCGATGTGCCGGTGGTCGACACGCAGGTGTTGATGCGTGCGTTGCAGTACGCGAAGACTTACGGCTACACGGTGTGGCTGCGTCCGGTCGATGCCTATCTCGGCAGGGGCGGCGTGGCCGCAAGCGGCGCGCTGGCGTCGCGGCTCGGGCTGTCCGGCGTGCCGGTGTCGGCTGAAACGATCGCGCTGCACACGATCTTCGAACTGGTCCGCGTGACCGGCGCACGGGTGCATCTGTCGCATGTGTCGTCGGCGGCGGGCATTGCGCTGATGCGCGCGGCCAAGGCCGAGGGCTTGCCGGTATCGTGCGACGTCACCGTGAACCATGTGCATTTGATCGACCTCGATATCGGCTACTTCGACGCGCAGTTCCGGCTCGATCCGCCGTTGCGTCAGCAACGCGATCGCGAAGCGATCCGTGCGGGCCTCGTCGACGGTACGATCGACGCGATCTGCTCCGACCACACGCCGGTCGACGACGACGAAAAGCTGCTGCCGTTCGCCGAAGCCACGCCGGGCGCAACGGGGCTTGAGCTGTTCCTGTCGCTAACAGTCAAATGGGCCGACGAAGCGGGCGTGCCGTTGGCCAAGGCGCTGAACCGCATCACCACGGCGCCGGCTGACGTGCTGAAGCTGGAGGCGGCGGGCCGCATCGCCGTGGGCGCCGTCGCCGATCTCTGCGTGTTCGACCGCAACGCGTATTGGCGCGTCGAGCCGCGTGCATTGAAGAGCCAGGGGCACAACACGCCGTTCCTCGGCTATGAACTGCCGGCGCGCGTGCGGGCGACCATCGTGTCCGGTCACGTCGCGTTCGAACAGCGCTAATATTCGCGGCATTGCCCAGTTAGTTACGGAAAGCTCCGACCATGAAGCTCGCATTACGCAAGGCCCGTCTCGTCGCCCATCTGCTGCATGGCATGTGGATCGTTGCGACGCGCTTTTCCAAGGTCGGTGCGGATGGGCGGCAGACGCTCAACCGCGAATGGTCGCTGAAAATGCTGCGTCTATGCGGCATGCGGCTCGTCGTTCATAACGACAGCGCGCGGCTTGACCGCGGTGCGCTGGTGGTCGCCAATCACATCTCGTGGATCGACATCTACGTGATCAATGCGTGGCGGCCCACGCCGTTTGTCTCGAAGGCCGAGATCCGGCAGTGGCCGGTGGTCGGCTGGCTGGCGCAGCAATTGGGTACGGTGTTCATCCAGCGCGAGAAGCGCAGCGACGCGAAGCGGATCATGCATGAGCTTGCCGACCGTCTGGGCGCGGGCGAGCTGATGTGCGTGTTTCCTGAAGGGACGACGACGAACGGTCTGGCGCTACTGCCGTTTCACGCGAATATGTTCCAGGCTGCCGTATCGGCTTCAGCGCCGGTGCAGCCGCTGTGCATCATGTATGAAGATGCGCAGGGCCGGCAATCCACCGCGCCCGCGTATATCGACGATCTGACGCTGGCTGATTCGCTGAACATGCTGTTGAGCGGCGGGCCGTTGACCGCGCACGTGTATGTCGGCGCGCCGCTTGCGCCGGGTGCGGATCGGCGCACGCTGGCGGCCGAGGCGGAAGGGGTGATTGCTGCGGCGTTGCGGGAGATGCAGGGCGGCATGACGAGGTCTGGTGCCGCTATCGCGGCGTCGATTGCATCGCCCAGTGCCTCTGACGCCTCCAACGCCGCTCCGGCGCTGATCGAACCCGTCGATCAATCCGGCCGGTCGGCTTAGCTGCGCAGCTTAGTTACCGCCGTCTGCTACGCGGCAAGTCTCGCAGTCGACCTGCGTCAGCGTGCGCTCCACGGGATTTTGCGCAAGGCGCACGGCAGAAAGTTTCTCGCCCCAGACGCAGCCGGAATCCAGCCCGATCAGGTTGTCACGCAAGGTCAACCCGAGCGCGGCCCAATGGCCGAACACCACGGTGACGTCCGCGGTCTTGCGCGACGGCACGTCGAACCACGGCATGCTGCCAAGCGGCGCGGAATTCAAGCCGCCGCTGGTGCTGAAATCCATCACGCCTTCAGCATTGCAGAAGCGGATGCGCGTCAAAGCGCTGCACGTGAGGCGCAGCCGCTCGATGCCCTTGATGCCGGGCGTCCAGCGATTCGGCTCGTTGCCGTAGAGTCCCGCGAGCGTTTCCTTCCAGTTCGGCGCGCGCAGCGCCCGCTGCAATTCGTCGGCGAGTTCCATCGTCAGGGCGGCGTCCCATTGCGGCAGTACACCCGCATGCACCATCAGCATGCCGTGCTCGAAATGCGCGAGCGGACGGTGGCGGACCCATTCGAGCAGGTCGGCGGCATCCGGCGCGGCGAGAATGTCGTCGATCGTGTCGCCTTTCTTGGATTTGCGAATTCCCGCCGATACCGACAGCAGATGCAGATCGTGGTTACCCAGCACCGGCACCGCGCGGTCTCCCAGCGCGATGATGTCGCGCAGCGTGGCGAGCGATTCGGAGCCTCGGTTGATCAGGTCGCCCGCGAACCACAGCGGTGTGCCCTCGGGCGGCGCGGCCTTGGCCAGCAGTTGCTGGAACGGCTTGCGGCAGCCTTGCAGGTCGCCGAAAGCGAGCGGTAACGGGTGCGGCTGCGGAACGGCAATAGATCCGGCACTAAACGCGGCAGGAGAAGCGACGGTGGAAGCGGTGGAGGATGTCATCGAGAAGTCGGTGCAGTTCGATACACGCGGTTACGAACGAGGCGTGCCGCGTTGGGCGGTGCAGCAAATTAGCGTGACATAATAGCCCGTTTGATACACGGATATCGTGGCAAGCGCCGTCGGGAGCCGCCAGCAAGTGGCATTCCCGGGGCGTCAGGCGCACCGCAAGGGCCGCGCGCGATATTGCACTACTACAGGATGACCCTCGTGAACGGAGAAAGCATGTCGTCTATTCATGCGAATCAACCTATCCGCACGCTCGTCACCGGGGCGAGTGGCTTCACGGGCCGCTATCTGGTCGACAATCTGCTCGGCCGCGGCCATACCGTGATCGAAACAGTGGCCGGACGCGACGAGCCTGAAACGCCGACGCGCCTCAGGCTCGACATTACGTCGCCCGATGCGTGCCGGCGCGTGATCGAAACTGCGCGGCCCGACTACATTGTGCATCTGGCGGCGATCAGCTTCGTGGGCCACAACGATCCGCTCGACTTTTACCGCGTCAATGTGATCGGCACGCTGAATCTGCTGGAGGCCTGTGCGGCCGTTGGCCATATGCCGCGCAAGCTGTTGATTGCGAGCAGCGCGAATGTGTACGGCAATGTCACCAGCGACGCCATCGACGAAACCTTCCCGGTCACGCCGGTGAACCACTATGCCGCCAGCAAGGCGGCCATGGAAACGATGGTGCGGACCTGGTTCGACCGGCTGCCCATCGTGATCGTGCGGCCGTTTAACTACACCGGCCGCGGCCAGGCGTCGAACTTCCTCGTGCCGAAGATCGTAGAGCATTTCGCGCGGCGCGAACCTGCGATCGAGCTCGGCAATATCGACGTGGCGCGTGATTTCTCGGACGTGCGCTACGTGGCGAACGCCTATGAGGCTTTGCTCGACTCGGAGGCCGCTGCGGAAACGGTCAACGTCTGTACGGGCACGCCTTACACGCTGCGGGACATTCTGTCAGCCGCCAGCGATCTGACCGGACATGACCTTGAAATCCGGGTCAATCCCGCTTTCGTGCGACAAACCGACGTGAAGATGCTGGCCGGGTCGCCGGCCAAGCTGCGATCGCTGGTGCCGAAGGTCGAGGCGATTCCGTTCATGGATACGCTTCGCTGGATGTTGGTGGCTTAACTAGCGCAAACGGCGGTATCTGAGGACATCTGCCGTTATCTTGCGTCGCTGCGCCGCGTCAAAGCGCTCCGGTGGTGGGGAGCGGAAACCAAACTTGTCAAGCTGTTTCAAGTTGTTAGGGTTCTAGTTTTTGCCCCGGGCGGCTTTATAATCAGGGCTTTATAAGATTGGCGTTTGAGCGCCTGCCCGCTGTGCGAGGGGCGGCGCCGGGCGTTGACAAAAACTCGGACTCCACCACGCGGGGTGCGTAGATCGGTGAATCGATTCCGATCTGCCGCCAACATCTAGAAGGGAAATTCATGATCCTGGTAACGGGCGGCGCCGGCTTTATCGGCGCCAATTTCGTGCTCGACTGGCTCGATGCGTCGGACGAAGCGGTGCTGAACGTAGACAAACTGACCTACGCCGGCAATCTGGGTACGCTCAAGTCGCAACAGGCCAATCCCCGGCATGTCTTCGTGCGGGCCGATATCTGCGATCGTGCCGCGATGGATGCTCTCTTTGCCGAGCACAAGCCGCGTGCCGTGCTGCACTTTGCCGCTGAAAGCCACGTGGATCGCTCGATTCACGGCCCGGCTGATTTCGTGCAGACCAATGTGGTCGGCACCTTCACGCTGCTCGAAGCCACCCGTCAGTACTGGAACGCGCTCGGCGAAGCCGACAAGGCCGCGTTCCGTTTCCTGCACGTCTCGACCGACGAAGTGTTCGGCTCGCTGTCGGCTACCGATCCGCAATTTTCCGAAACCACGCCGTACGCGCCGAATAGCCCCTATTCGGCCACCAAGGCGGGTTCCGACCATCTGGTGCGCGCCTACCATCACACGTATGGTCTGCCGGTGCTCACCACGAACTGCTCGAACAACTACGGCCCGTACCAGTTCCCTGAAAAGCTGATTCCGCTGATGATCGCCAACGCGCTCAGCGGCAAGGCGCTGCCGGTGTACGGCGACGGTCAGAACGTGCGCGACTGGTTGTATGTCGGCGACCATTGCAGTGCGATCCGCGAAGTGCTCGCGCGCGGCACGCCGGGCGAGACGTACAACATTGGCGGCTGGAACGAAAAGAAGAACCTCGACGTCGTGCATACGCTGTGCGACCTGCTCGACCAGTTGCGTCCGAAGGCAGGCGCCTCGTACCGCGACCAGATCACCTATGTGAAGGATCGTCCCGGCCACGACCGCCGTTATGCGATCGACGCCCGCAAGCTCGAGCGCGAACTCGGCTGGAAGCCGGCGGAGACGTTCGAGACCGGCCTCGCCAAGACGGTTCAGTGGTATCTGGACAATCAGGCGTGGTCTGACGAAGTCGCTTCGGGTGAGTATCGGAAGTGGGTTGAGACCAACTACGCGCAGCGCGCGTAAGGGCACGGCAATGGCGCGCAAAGGCATTATTCTCGCGGGCGGATCGGGCACGCGCCTGTATCCGATCACGCATGTCGTCTCCAAGCAGTTGCTGCCGGTCTACGACAAACCGATGATCTACTACCCGCTGTCCACGCTGATGGTGGCGGGTATTCGCGACGTGCTGATCATCTCCACGCCGCAGGATACGCCGCGTTTTGAAGCCATGCTCGGCGACGGCAGCCAGTGGGGGATGAACATTCAGTACGCGGTTCAGCCTTCGCCGGACGGTCTCGCGCAGGCGTTCATCATCGGTCGAGACTTTGTGGGCAACGATCCGTCGGCGCTGATTCTCGGCGACAACATTTTCTACGGTCACGATCTCGCGAAGCAGTTGGAACGCGCGAACGAGAAAGACGAAGGCGCTACGGTCTTCGCTTATCACGTGCACGATCCGGAGCGGTATGGCGTCGTCGAATTCGACAAGCAGTTCCGCGCGTTGTCGATCGAAGAGAAGCCGGCCAAGCCGCGCTCGCATTACGCCGTTACTGGCTTGTACTTCTACGACAAGCAGGTCTGCGATATCGCGGCGGACATCAAGCCGTCGCCGCGCGGCGAGCTCGAAATTACGGACGTCAACTCGCGTTATCTGGCCAACGCCGCGCTCAATGTCGAGATCATGGGCCGTGGCTATGCGTGGCTCGACACGGGCACGCATGATTCGCTGATCGAAGCGGCGACGTTCATCGCGACGCTGCAAAAGCGCCAGGGTCTGGTGGTTGCGTGTCCGGAAGAGATTGCTTACCGGCAGGCATGGATCGACGGTGAACAACTGCTCGCGCTGGCCAAACCGCTGGCGAAGAACGCGTACGGCAAGTATCTGCAAAACCTTCTTACGGACCACGTTGCATGGCCATTCAAGTAACCGCTACGGCGCTGCCGGAAGTCAAGATCATTGAGCCGAAAGTGTTCGGCGACGCACGGGGCTTCTTCTACGAAAGCTTCAACGGTCGTGAGTTCGCCGAACATGTCGAAGCTGGCGTCGAGTTTGTTCAGGACAACCATTCGCGTTCCGCACGAGGTGTGCTGCGTGGTCTGCATTATCAGATCGTGCATGCGCAAGGCAAGCTGGTGCGCGTCGTGGAAGGCGAGGTGTTTGACGTTGCAGTCGACATCCGCAAGAGTTCGCCGAATTTCGGCAAGTGGGTGGGTGTGATTCTGTCGGAAGAGAATCACCGGCAGTTGTGGGTGCCGCCGGGCTTTGCGCATGGTTTTGTCGTGCTGTCCGAGTCTGCGCAGTTTCTGTACAAGACCACGGATTACTGGTTCCCTGAACACGAGCGCAGCATTGTCTGGAACGATCCGGAGATTGGCATTGAATGGCCGATCGACTTCGAACCGTTGCTGGCTGCGAAGGATGCCGCGGGTAAGCGGTTGGCGGAAGCCGAGCATTTCGCGTGAGGTCTTCAATGGCGAAGCGTGAAGAGCAGACCATTCTGCTGACTGGTGTGAATGGGCAAGTCGGCTTCGACCTTGCGCGCAGCCTGCAAGGGCTGGGCAAAGTGGTCGCGCTGGATCGCAGTGCGCTGGATCTTGCCGATCTGGATCAGGTGCGGCGAGTAGTCCGTGAGGTGAAGCCCGGTCTGATCGTGAACCCGGCCGCGCATACGGCGGTTGATAAAGCCGAAACTGATGTCGAAGCCGCCATGCGTTTGAATGCCGAAGCACCTGGCGTGCTGGCTGAAGAGGCGAAGCGGCTTGGCGCGGCACTCGTTCACTATTCCACGGACTATGTGTTCGACGGTACCAAGGATGGTGCATACCTCGAAAGCGACGCGGTCAATCCCCAGAACGTGTATGGCAAGAGCAAGCTTGCTGGCGAGCAGGCGATTGCCGCGGCAGGGTGCGCGCATCTGATTTTCCGCACGAGCTGGGTGTACGGCACGCGGGGAAAAAACTTCCTGCTGACCATGCTGCGGCTTGGCGCGGATCGCGACGAACTGAGCGTGGTGGCCGATCAATTCGGCGCGCCTACGTGGTCGAACACCATTGCCGCGGTGAGCGCGAATGTGCTGGCGCAGGCCCCTGCTGTGGGCGACGGCGGCTGGTGGCAGGAGCACTCAGGCATCTATCACCTGACGGCTTCGGGTGCTACGTCGTGGCACGGTTTTGCTGAGGCGATTTTCGAATTTTCGGATCTACCGAAAAAGCCGATCGTGAAGCCAATTCCGGCTGCTTCCTATCCGACGCCGGCGGCGCGGCCTGCTAACTCGCGTATTTCGAACGACAAGCTCGCCAATACGTTCGGTGTGCGTGCCCCAGACTGGCGCGAAGCGTTGCGTCTATGCATGGCGGCGAGTTGAGCGACAAGTCGACCATGCCGCGCACGGGCGCGGTAGTCGTTTTCTATAATCCCGATGCAGCCTGCGTCCAGCGGGCCAATCGGCTTGCGGCGATCATGCATTGCGTGGTTGTCGACAATACGCCTGCCGTCCGCGCGGCAAACGAGCTTGGGTTGTCTGAAGCGGTCGAATACTTGCCTAACGGCGAGAACGTGGGGATCGCGACGGCGATCAATCAGGGCGTCGAGGCCTTGATTCGCGACGGATTTGAGATGGCGATCCTGTTCGATCAGGACAGCGAGCCTCCCGCGTCCTTGTTCACCGAGTTGCCGATGGTTATTGCCCGGGCCAACGAGTCGGGTGGTCGCGTTGCGCTGGCGGGACCGGCCTACGACGACGCACGCCTGCGCGGCGTCGCACCGTTCGTGCGCTTCAAATGGTGGAGGCTGGAGCGTGTCACGCCGGAAGGAGATCAGCCAATCGACGTCGACTTTCTAATCTCGTCTGGATCGTGCATCAACCTTCAGTGGTGGTCGAGTATTGGTCCGATGGAAGACGCGCTATTCATTGACTTCGTAGATCTTGAATGGTGTGTGCGAGCGAAACACAGGGGTTACCGTGTACTAGGTGTGCCTTGGGTACGTATGAGTCACGAATTAGGTGGAGAACCAGTGCGTGTTTTGGGGCGATCTTATCCGATGCATGGACCGCTGCGGCACTACTATCAATTCCGGAATGCTGTTGCGCTGATGAGGCGCTCCTATATACCGTGGACATGGAAGACGACGGAATTGATCAAGCTTCCCGTTCGGATTGTGATTTACTCATTTTTTCCGACTCAGCGCCGGCAACATCTGAAGATGGCGTTACGTGGTTTATGTGATGGTTGGCGCGGTCGGTTAGGGCGCTATTCCTGACTCCCCTAAGCGATCATTCCGACGACGGATTTTGTTAAACAGTGTCGCATCTGATCCATCCTGCACAACGTGCAGTTATTTGAAGCACGAAGACGATGCATACACTGTAAGCGCCGCCACCGAAGACGCGAGGTAGCAACTGCCGATGAAGTTGCCTTACCCAGAGGGTACTTGACGGACGAAAATTTTTGTCTTCGTGTCCTATACAATGCTCTTCAAATTTACTGAAAGCGAGAGCATACGTTGAATGCTTCAAAGAGTTGGGAGATTCATCGGGTTCAGAGCGTGTTTCTGATCATCGCGGCGACGATTGCTGTCGCCGCGTTCGCCTTTGCTTGGATGTATCAGTTCATCCCACCAAAAGCGCTTCCATCAGTTGATCTGATAATCGACGCATACAAAAGCTTCGTTTTGCCAAAACCGAAGGAACAATTCGTATTCGTGCTGCTTGCGGGAGCAGCGCCGATCTTGGTATATGCGGTGGCCTTTTCACCATTTCGACATACTCCGAGTGGAGCGGCAGAGAAATTTCAACCAATTCTTGCCGTCGGGCTACTGTTCGCCCCACTTTTGTTTTCTGATTTCGTCACAGCGGTCATCGGCGAATACGACAAGCCACGGTTACACGGTGGGCTTGCATTGATCGGGGCGGCAGTGGTGGCAGCGCTGATGTCCCACGAATTTTTGTCTTTGTCGCAAGGCCGCGTTCGATCTCTCCAGGTCAAAATTTCCGCGCCGATCCTTTGGGGCTTTTTTTTATCCGCAGTAGCACTTCAACTCGCTTCATGGCGTCTTGTCAGCATTACTTCCGTAACGCGCGACGGCTACTGGTCGACCCATGCCGACCCTATATTTTATGCATTGAGCCAGGTCGTCGCTGGTAAAACGCTTATGGTTGACCTGCCGTCCCAATACGGCTTGTTTCCGGAAATTATTGGGCCGTTATTCAAGCTGATAGGTCTGTCCGTGCTCAAGCTCAGCGGCTTCTTTGCTGTCCTGCAGGCCATATCGCTCGCGGCACTTTATAGCGTTCTTTCCCGCAATATCAAGATCAAGCCATTGCTCATCGTCACGGGTTTGGCGCTTGTGCTGCTGACTTTTGAGACCACACTACACATTGCTGGGATCGACGAGCGCTATTATCAATATTGGCCGACCCGCTTCTTCTGGCCGGCGATATCTCTCTTCGCTTTTCAGTGGTTCCTGGCGAAACGGAATCTCACTCGAACTTGCATTGTCTCGCTGATCGGCGCAATCGGCTTGCTTTGGAATCTCGACTCCGGCCTCTTCATAACTGTAGTGTTTGCTGCCTATCTGGTAGGTCGGCTAGTTACTGCATTGGTCAATATGAAATCGTGGCGGGTTGCCGGTCCACCTGCGGACGCCTGGCGACCGACGAAATACATCGTCGCGATTGGCCTCCATGTTTCGGTGACCGTGGCCGTAATCGTTACTTTCTTGATGGCGATGTCGTGGAAGGCGGGTGAACCACTGAATTGGTTCTGGTTGCTAGCGTATCAAAAGATCTTCTACAGTCTTGGCCTGATGATGCTCCCGCTGCCAAATCACCCGGACCCGTGGATGTCGATCCTCGGAGTCTACCTAATTGGGCTTATTTCAGCCCTGGTGGCGTGGCGTGCGCGCCACCAACGGGCGAAAGATGACATGCTTTTTTACCTCAGCATGCTAGGGCTGGGACTCTTCGTATATTACGAAGGTCGGTCCCACGTATTGAATCTGATCACGGTGTGTTGGCCTGCAGCCGTACTAATTGCAATTTTTGCGGATCAATCTTTGCGATCAATCAGAGCGGGTTTGATTCCAAAAAGACAGATATGCATCCCGATCGCCTCCTTGAGTTTTTTACTGCTTGCATGCTGTGTATTTCTCATGAAAATTCCATCGTTTCTGGTTGAAGCGTCGCGAGAATACAAGTCGCGCGGCGTGATTGAAGAGCCGTTCGTCGCCAACGAAATTGACTTCATCAAAGCTCATTCGATCGAAAGTCGGAAATGCCTGATTGTGTCGCAACGACAAGGGATATATCACGCGGAAACGGGCTTGGCATCTCCAGTTGAGGGGCCCGGGCTTGTCGAGATTTTGCTTAAATCAGATGAGCAGAAGTTTGTGAGTGACTTCCTGACGGGACACCTGCGTTGCGTTTTCTATGGGGTCGGTGGATACACCGATGCGGGGCTAAAAATTCCTATGGAGGAAATCCTTGCCCATTACGTGGTGCGCGCTAAAAACTCGGATAGCACCATGCTGTATCTGGAACCGAAGCAATAGACCATCAGCGCAGCCGTCGGTTGCCGTTTTCGGATCAGTAACGATACTTCGTATCCGCTCTGCGGAGGTCGTGTCGACGGCATCGCGCGGCTAGATGTCCACGATCTTTCGCAACAGAGCGTACGAGACCCGCCAAAGGCCTTCCGAATCACCGACGACGATAGACGAAATGTTTTCTCGTTGAGTCGGACGATGATGTCGACTCGCCCGCTCAGATGTTTGGCGTGGGTCTTCGAACACCCATCACGTACCGACGCATGACCTCTACGAGTGGTCGGAGCGACGTACGGCACGCCGGACCCGTTGACGAGTGTCGAACGGCTGCGCTCCATGTCGCCACGAGCGTAAATCACTGATCGGCGATATAGAGGCTGGTGGTTTCCGCATGTGCCGTCTCTCCGGACAGCTAGCCACCAGTCGGCAACGACAATATGGACTAACACTGTTGTCGAGCCAAGTGCGGCCGACCGCACCTTACGTCTAAGCAGTCACGCAGTCGGGGCAATAGAGTCGGTCGCAGGTCTTTCGGAGTGCTGTCTTGAAGACGTCAACCCATCTGAGTTGATTCGCTCCCGCTCGATGACCAAAGGCCGTTTTTGAGCATAGGTGAGAATGGCGCCAACATATTCTCCAAGCAACCCAATGAAAAATAACTGCACCGAAGAGAAGAAGAACAAGCCGATAAGCATTGGCGCGCTGCCCATCGAAAACTTATTCCAGTATAGGAGCTTTAGCAGCAGATAAACTAACGAAACACAAAGACTGAGGCCCGATAAAAAAAATCCAGCAATGGTCGCGAGTCGCAGAGGCACCTTCGAATGCGACGTAATACCGAGCATCGCAATGTCGTACAAGGTGTAAAAGTTATTCTTGGAAATGCCGCGCTTCCGTCTCGGTTGAACATAAGGTAGTTGAACAACGTCGAACCCGATCTCGCAGATCAACCCCCGGAAGTATGGATATGGATCGTCGATCTCGCGCAAAATCTCAATCACTTTGCGGTCGTAAAGACCGAATCCCGTGAAGTTCTGGATGAGCTTCACGTTCGCGATACGCGTAACCAGACGGTAGTACATACGACGAAGGGCGAAGAAAAGTGCAGACTCTTTTGCCTCCGGTTTAACGCCAATCACAATGGGTGCGCCCGCAAGCCAGCTCTCAACAAAGTCCCGCATCAACTCAGGCGGATCCTGGAGATCTGCCACGAGCAGAATTACGGCATCTCCCTTGGCTTGCAGCAGCCCGTACATCGGGGAACGAATGTGTCCAAAATTTCGAGCGTTTACAATCACGCTCACTGCAGGGTCAGCGGCTGCAATGTCACGCAACTTGCTCACCGTGGTATCAGTGGAAGCATTGTCGATGAAAAGGTGGTCGTAGGTAACGTTAGAAATCGTCGAGAAAATGCGACGCGTTTCGCTGTACACTGCCTCAACGTTTTCTTCTTCATTAAAACAGGGGGTGACGACCGTAATATGCTTCATGGCAAATTGAAAACAAACCGACGATTAAGAATGAAGGCGACCAAGCTTAGCGGAATCAGCATAATCGCGTTGGCTATGTAGACGTTGATGCCTAACCCGAGGATCGCACGGACACCGCCTAGGTTGACCAGGTAGACGACGCAGTACACGCCGACAAAACGCCAGAAACGCGACCGCGGCGCCCCTCCGAATACCAGTCGACCGACGCTCTGAAAATTGAACAGTACACCGCCGACTGTCGCGAGTCCGATTGCAATTGGATACCCCACTCCAATGTATGTCAGTGCGACAAATAGGGAATACCCGAAAACCGTGTTGAGTCCCCCGACCACGAGGAAGCGTAGCAATTGATACGGCGTTTTCGAGGGCAGTTCGCCGCCCGACCCTTTACTATTGGTATTGAGCACTTGCATCAAGAGCCTTTCTGATCTGATCTTCCACTGTGTGGGGCGCCAAGCCGTGACTTTCCATCAGAAATGGGTAGTTTCCGCACAACGTACTGAACTGATCCTTAATACCCACACGCACAAATGTCCCGACAAACTTACCCATCAGTGTTTCGGCAACCACGCCACCCAGTCCTCCGTAAATCGAATGCTCTTCGAACGTGACGATTGCTTCGCGCCCCGCAGCTAACTTATGCAGGGATAAGGCAGGAAAGGGTTTCAAGCAAGGTACTGACACAACGTCTGCGTTACCGATTGCCGTTGCTGCCTTTTGAGCCAGCTTGACGCCTGACCCAGTGCCGACGAATAGGTAGGGGGCTCCGGTATTCGTTATCGGGATCAGGTCGCCGCCCGTCCAATCGGTGAGGGCGCCGCCGTGTACGTCACCCAGATCAGCCTTGCCCATTCGGAGATAGGCAGGACGACGCTCACTTACGATATGTTCTACGCAAGCGGTAAGTTCGAATCGATCACTGGGCGAATAGATCGAAACTTGCGGGATCGCGCGCAGTGCAGCGATGTCCTCGGTGCTTTGATGGCTCGTGCCTAGCTGAGCGTAGACCACGCCTGCGCCGTCACCAATGAAGGTGACTGGCAACTCCTCATAACACACGTCTATTTTGATCTGTTCGAGTACACGGATCGGAACGAATGCCGCAAGACCATAGACGATTGGGTGAAAGCCGGCCTTTGCAAGCCCGGCCGCAACTCCGACCATGTTTTGCTCCGCGATGCCGCAATTTAGATACTGATCTGGGCACGCTTTCCGGAACGCATCAAAGAGGGCATAACCGTGGTCGCCGGTCAGCAGGAGTACCTTCGGATCTCTCCTCGCGGCGGCGACTAAAGCATTCGAAAATGCGTCTCTCATGCTTGGCCTCCAAGTTCTGCAATCGCAGCTTCGTAGGTCTGCGAGTTAAGTCGCGTGTAATGCCATATGTTCTCATGCTCCATGAACGACACGCCTTTCCCTTTTACCGTTTTGGCAATCAAAGCCTTCGGCCGACCATCTTTGCGATTTCTTAACTCCTGATATGCCCGGTCGATCGCGGACTCGTCGTGGCCGTCAATGGTTACAGCATCAAAGTCGAACGCAATGAACTTTGCCTGAATGTCGCCTAGTCCGATAATTTCGTCGGTTGGTCCCATGGCTTGAAAGCCGTTCACGTCAATGATGACGACGAGATTGTCGAGCTTAAACTGCGCGGCGAAGAGGGCGGCCTCCCAGATGGGCCCTTCGTTCAGTTCGCCGTCGCCTACAAGTGCGTAGCACATCTGACCGGTCTTATTCATTTTGGCAGCTAGTGCGAGGCCGACGCCCACGGACAATCCATGACCGAGCGAACCCGCAGTGACTTCGACGCCGGGTACATGTGCGTCGGCCAAACCTTTGAGCTTTGTGCCATTTCTGAAGTAATGAGCGATATCGTCATCCCGCAGCCAGCCGATCTGGTGCAAACATGCGTATTGCGCCATTACGCCATGACCTTTGCTGAGCACCATGTAGTCTCGTCGAGCGCTGTGTGGATCGGCTTCATCGAAGCGCAAGTGATTGCGATAGAGTACCGCCAGGAGCTCTACGATCGAAAAAGCGCAACCAATATGAACCGTAGAGCCAGCAAATGCCATATCGAGAATGGTCTTGCGGAGTCGAACTGCGTCGAATTTTTTCATGCTGTGACCGCCATCCGGTTCCAGTTTATCGTCTTGGCCAGAGCCAGTTCTAGAGGAGTAAATTCCTCAACATTGAGCGTTTTCCGTGCCTTCGCCGTATCAGGTACATATCGCGGTGCCGGACCGGCCTTGGGTGGAAGGCCAGGTACTGCAGGAATCGCGGAACCGCACAGGGATTCAATAGCGCGGGCGAGGTCTATAATCGAAATTTCGCGCTCGGAGCCGACGTTGTACGCGTTCCCGTGCTCACCGGCTAGGAGCACGTGCAATAGCCAAACGCAGGCGTCAGCCATGTAGAGGTAACTGCGTAGTGGCCGTCCGTCGCCTTCAATGGAAATCGGTCGTCCCGCGAGAGCATCGCGAATGAAGTTGCCTGCGGCGAACGGCCCGTCAAGGGGAATAGCCGGACCCACTAGAGCAAAAATACGGGCAATCGATACACGCAGATCGCTGTGTAGCGCGTAAGCCGATGCGAGCCATTCGGCTGCGCGTTTGCTTTGGCCGTATGCGGTAGTCGCATCGAGCGTGTCAGGCGCACCTGAAAAGGTCTCTGGTGTCCGAGCAAGTGTCGCCGGCTGTGCGCCGTACACCGCGCCGCTCGAAGTCAAAAGAAAGCGTGATGCGCCGTTCGCCTGAGCAAAATCAAGGACTCGTCGTGTGCCGAGAACGCCGGTGTCGAAGACGCGCAACGTATCACTGGCTTTCGTCGAGTCCGCAACGTCGGTTGCGGCGTGGACGCACACATCAATCGCTCCGATATCGGCTTCGAAATTCGTGACGTCGCCCTTGATCAACGCTATACCGGCTGCATTGAATAGATGTGGCGCTTGACCGATGGCCCTGTCAGGATCGCGACTCAAAGCAACGATCTCAATGCGGCTGCCTGTCACAACGTTGGCATGCTGGAACACTTCAAGCAGCCATGAACCGATGAAACCAGTCCCCCCAGTGACGAAAAGCCGCGCCCGGTCAAAGGCGGACCAGACGTTAGCCGTTCGCTCGATTACAAAGTCCAAATCCTCCCGCGGAAGCGGCTTTCGCATAGTTCGCTCTTAGAAATTGACGCCGAGGAACGTTTCGAGCTTTTCGACGACAAAGTCGAGCATTTCGCGGCTGAGACCCGGATACACGCCAACCCAAAACGTTTGGTTCATGACGATATCAGTGTTCTTCAATTCGCCACTTACGCGGTATTCACGACCAATCATATATGGCTGCCGCGTAAGGTTTCCGGCGAATAGCAAACGCGTACCGATCTTGTTTTGATCGAGGTAGGCAAGCAAGTCGACTCGACGAAATTCCGCTTCCGGCTTCAGAGTAATCGGAAAGCCGAACCATGACGGATCTGAATTTGGCGTTGCGTTTGGCAAGATCAGGAATTCCTTGCAGCTTTGCAAGCGATCGTGCAGATATCCGAAGTTGTCGCGCCGCGCTTGAACAAAACCTTCAAGTCGATCCATTTGCGCAAGCGCACACGCTGCCTGCATATCGGTGATTTTCAGGTTGTAACCCAAGTGTGAGTAGGTGTATTTGTGGTCGTACCCTTCTGGCAGATTGCCTAGTTTCCAGCAGAATCGCTTACCGCAGGTGTTGTCCTTGCCCGGTGCACAGTAGCAATCGCGGCCCCAGTCTCGAAACGACTCGGCGATCAACTTCAAATCCGGGTTGTTGGTGAACACGGCGCCCCCTTCGCCCATCGTTATATGGTGCGCCGGGTAGAAGCTAAGAGTTCCGATATCGCCGAATGTACCGACCAACTGGCCGTTATAAGTTGCGCCGAGGGCGTCGCAACAATCTTCGATTAGCCAAAGATTGTGCTTTTTGCACAATGCCGCAATAACCTCGAGGTTGTACGGATTACCGAGCGTATGCGCGAGCATGATCGCCTTCGTCTTCGGCGAAATCGCAGCTTCGATTTGGCTTGCGTCAATGTTGTATGTACCTAGCTCCACATCCACAAAGACAGGTACTGCGCCGAACTGCAGAATAGGGTTTACAGTGGTGGGGAAGCCGGCGGCAACGCCGATTACCTCGTCACCGGGTCGGATTGCACGATCGCCGAGTTTGGGCGACGTAAGTGTGGAAAATGCGACGAGATTGGCTGACGAACCAGAGTTCACGGTAATCAGATATTTGACGCCTAGAAAAGCTGCCAGCTTCTTTTCGAACTCATCGTTGAAGCGACCCGTCGTCAGCCAGCCGTCGAGCGATGCCTCGACCATCAGTTCCATTTCTCGGGCGCCAATTACCTTACCTGAAGGCGGGATCGCGGTTTGACCGGGCTCGAACACCGGCCGTTGAGTTGCCAACGTGCCATATTGCTGCACGAGTTGGATAATTTGTTCACGGAGTTGATCTTTGTTCATGAGCGGATAGCTTTAAGATTGAGTGTATTCGTTGATTTGAGCGAGCGTAACGGCTCTCATATCCTCGTGACGACCAGCCGCCTTGTACCACGCGACGATATTGTCGAGGGTATGGCCGAGATCCCAGCGTGGCCGCCAGCCGAGGCGGGTATGCGCCTTCGAACACTCCAGTTTCAGAAACGTTGCCTCGTGTGGATGATCGCCCCCGTCGAGTGCCCAACGTGCGTTATCACCCCACTGTGACGTAAGTCGCTCGACGATCGCTTGCACCGGCTGAGCGTCAGAGTCGTTCGGTCCGAAGTTCCATGCCTCGGCATAGCGAGTTCCCTCGGTGAACAACTTTTCCGCCAGGACAAGATAACCACTTAGCGGTTCAAGCACATGTTGCCATGGACGGATCGCATGTGGATTGCGGATGTTGACCGTTTCGCCATTGGTGATAGCACGAATGATGTCGGGAATGAGCCTGTCTGCAGCCCAGTCGCCACCACCGATAACGTTGCCAGCGCGAGCGCTTGCCACCGCGACTCCGTGTTCAGAGTACGTCGCCGGATTAAAAAAGGAGTTTCGGTATGCCGCGGTGACGAGTTCAGCGCAGCCCTTGCTGCTGCTGTACGGGTCGTAGCCACCCATTGCTTCGTTTTCGCGATAACCCCACTCCCACTCGCGGTTCTCGTAACATTTATCCGTGGTGACTATCACAACAGACCGTACCCCCGGGACTTGTCGGATTGCGTCAAGCAAGTGGACCGTGCCAAGCACGTTCGTCTCGTACGTTTCCACGGGGTTTACGTATGATTCCCGCACAAGCGGTTGCGCGGCCATATGAATGACGATTTCGGGCTTTGCGGCCTTAACCGCGTTGAGTAGTTGTTCTCGGTTCCGGATGTCGCCTATGACCGAATCGACACCGTCGCTAACTCGCGCGAGCGAAAACAGATTGGGGCTGGTTTCAGGCGCAAGCGAGTAGCCCGTCACCTTTGCACCGAGTGCATGGAGCCACAGCGTTGTCCAACTGCCCTTAAAGCCGGTGTGGCCGGTAAGGAAGATCCTCTTGCCCTGCCAGAATGAACCGTCCATCATCACCACACCTTCCACGGCGCGTTGCCGGATTGCCAGAGTTCTTCCAGATATGTCTTGTCCCGCAACGTATCCATGGGCTGCCAAAAACCCTCATGACGAAATGCGGCCAGTTGCTGCGCCTCCGCGAGTCGCTCAAGCGGCTCGCGTTCCCAGACCGTCTGATCGCCTTCGATCAAATCAAGCACCTTTGTTGAGAGTACAAAAAAGCCACCGTTAATCATTCCGCCGTCGCCCTTTGGCTTCTCTTTGAACGACGCAACGCGATTGCCCTCAATGTCTAATGCGCCAAAGCGCCCGGGTGGGTATGTCGCAGTCAATGTTGCCAGCTGACCGTGCGATCGATGGAAATCAATGAGACTCGTGACGTCGACGTCGCTGACGCCATCGCCATACGTCATACAAAATGCGTCTTCGTCCGCAAGGTAGTTCCGAATACGCCCCAATCTACCGCCCGTCATCGTCGTTTCGCCAGTGTCGACTAGCGTAACCTTCCAATGCTCACCGTATTGCTGGTGGGTCTCCATCCGGTTTTGCCGGATATCGAAGGTTACGTCTGACATATGAAGGAAATAGTTTGCGAAATATTCCTTTATTATGTAGCCCTTATAGCCACAGCAAACGATAAAATCATTTATGCCATGGTGAGAATAAATTTTCATAATATGCCACAAAAGTGGCTTGCCCCCGACCTCGACCATTGGCTTGGGGCGTACGTTGGTTTCTTCGCTAATCCGCGTGCCGAGTCCGCCGGCCAGTATCACTGCTTTCATTTCGATACACCCATGTTGATGCTTGACGCGTTATGGAATTTTTTCATTTCTTGCTCGTCCTCGTGGCCACGATCGCGGATGCCTGCTACAGCCAATATGGACGCGACAACGCAGCCGCACACGGACCAAAAATTGTATCGGAGGTCTGCTGCTGGCGTAATGAAATACATCGGCATTAGGTATAAGTAAGCGCTGGAACTGGCTGTGAGCGCCTCGAGACGATAGCTACTGGCCCTTACCAGAAAGAGTGCGACCACTAAAAGCAAAGATGCCGAGTAATAGATCCATGGGCGGCAAAAATTTGTATTCCCCGACTTCCACATGTATTCGGTAACGTGGCTTTTGAACGCAGTGGGAGTAAACGTGACGCCAAGATCGTTTGCGTCTACGCTGGGATGTGTCACGTAGAACACATCATGGCTGTGAAGGGAGATATATTCTCTAAATACAGCCGTGCGATGCCGTAAATAGGCCATTGGGTTCGACTTGATGGCGAAGAGCCAACGCGATGCGACATGATCCGGGTTGGGTGCCACTAGGTGTTCACGGTCATTATTCGCTGTGATATTGAGGTGCCGAGGATCGTAAATGCTCTTCAAATAATCGACCGGAACCGAGTTGCCGTTGATGTCCGGAACAATGGATTTATTTGCGAAAACAGAAATTCCAATTAGGTCATATTTCATGATGCTGTCGGAATTGGTGTTTCTTGCCAGTCTCTCAAAGCTCGGAAGTCGATAATTGTTCATTACCCACACTACGGCACAAAGTACCAGCGTCAGCATGGCGCCGGATAGAATCCTTTTAATTGTCTGCCTCGCGCTGCGGGATGTGCCTAACAGTTTCCAGAGCGCGTACATGACAAGTGGGAAGGCTCCACTGGCCGCGTTAAATCGATATGCCATGCCGCACCACACCAAAAACAAGGCCAACGCGACAAGCGTGCGTTTCCGATTGCCGGTCGATTCGGCCGTGACAGCGGCGAGCAGGGCAAGGGCTCCCATGTAACAGGCGCCCACGGCAACATCTTTCCATACAACCAGCATCGGCCCAAGTATTGGCGGCAGTGCTGTAAAAGCTGCCACGCAGAGCAGTTTTATACCCATTGGCATGCGTGTACGCCCCACCATATATGCAAATGACAACTCCAATATCCCATTTTGTACGATTTGCATTAATGTCGGGCCAGGCGCGATCCAGTCAAATATGCGCCATACGTAGCTTCCAAATGGCGGATATTGGGACCCATCGACGAACGTTCGCGCCTGTGCGAGTTCTTGGATGGAATCGTACGACAAGAACCCCGGGTACGACGCCAGACTAACGAATGCGGTCGCGACAAGGGCTGCGATCCACATCGGAACCATTGACCGAAATGCAGCATGCCCCGCAATGCGGGATGTAGTAATCGCCATGGGCCGGAGTTCCGCCATATTGTCCTCAAATCATTGTTCAGATGCCCGATGCGAGCGGGCAGCATTGTACATAACAGCCGGCGACGGATTCGGGCCTCGACCTGACGTCCGGATGCATTGCGCCGCCGAGGGGGCATGCAGTCGAGAGATGACGCGGCTATAAGCGACGAGTTCGACAAGAATTGTTGCATGGCATCGGCATTTTGCCCACGCTTTTGATCTCACGCGGCATGGCGACTATTGGCGCGTGCGCCCGTGGAGCTGTTCGGTCACTCTTACTACACAGTCGACGCACTACTTCACTTGCCTTGCTGGCGCCCAGCTACAGGCAAATTCGGCGGCGCAACCGAGTTGCATGGGAAAGGGGGCTCAATGAAGCATGTCGCAAATCGACGCCCACGCCAAGATAGGCATATGCTGAACGTCGCGAAGCGTGTGGCGAGCATCAAATTCGTGTTGCATCGTGATAGCCAACGCGATGATCGCCATGGCGGTGCATTTGATGGCTTGGGCGGGTGTGTCGCTGCGCGCAGAGCAATCTTGACGTTGGTCCAGACTTCAACGTTTATGGAGCGTCCTTCTCCGAAATCGACGGCGCGATTTTCGTGCCCTAGTGTCTCAAAGGGTGTTGAGCACCTAGGCTCGCAGCCGATTCATGCAGGTTCGCCATCCGCTGCCACTTGGGCGCGCCGACTGATGGATGTAGCGATTTGGTCACGCTATTGGTTAAGCGGAATGAACACAAAGAGTGCGCGACATGGCTATATGATCAATCGTGGCGTGTAGAATCGCACGTTTAGCGGGAGGCGGCGAGCCCGTAACAAGGCCGCGGCGATTTGTGCGCAACCGACGGCCTGGGCGGCATGTCATCGCGATGTGGGCGGCCGTGGCCGCCTTTGGTTCTAGTCTGGGATCTATCTGTCACAGCAGCCTCGCGCGGCGTGCTTGGCGACTGCACACGATCATGCATCGCGCGAGTCATATGCTGTGCCGTTTGACTGGCAGTTCCGCCGATACTGCATGCACTGATGACCAGCGGGATGGCGAAGCTTGGTTCAACGTCTTGACCCGTGCGCAAATTGCTCCCTACATCGCGCGGGCGACCCGAGTCTTGTCATCAGCACTTTCGGACTCTGCGACCGAACCGTAGCGCTCTAGGTGGACGAGATGGATGATTCCCGGCGCCTTGATGAGGGGGGGCTGGGTTGCATGACCCATGTTAGGGCGTTACGGTTGGCGCGATTTCCCTGTGCGCCGATATATCGCGCTATGGATTCGGAATTCAGGCTTTTGCGTATGACGAACAACTGGGCTGCCGCCCTGGGGCACCCGTTTTTTCGACATTTGCTACATTTCTAGACCACGTATGAATGAAGACAAGTTCCGGATTTTGCTGTTTGATACCAAGTATCGAAATCCGAATCATTACATTTGCCTAGCGATATTTGCTGCACTGAAACGGCACGCGTCAGTTGAGTCTGTGTGGAAAGCTGATCCCCTGGATGCCGTTTCGGTTGCGGTGAGAAATCGCTGCAACTTGTTCATTGCATTCGACGGTGAGGAGTTGGATGCTGCGCTATGCGCTCGCCTCGCGGATATTTGCGGACGCTCAGCGCTGTGGGTGACAGAAGATCCCTACGAGCTTGAAGTAAACGTACGTCACTCACAGCTCTTTGACATTGTTTTTACCAACGATTCGTCGAGTGTCAGTGCCTACGGAAACAGAGGCCGACACTTGCCGCTGGCAGGCGCGACGGAGTTCCATTCGCTACCAGTGTTGGCGTCGGAGCAGTCGTTGCGCTACCAGCTTTTCTTCGCCGGAACTGCATGGCCTAACAGGAGCGAGTTTGTCAGGTCAATCCTAGGTCAAATGCCTTCGGAGTGGAAATTTAAGCTAGCGCTTCCGTCCAATGCTTTCTTGCCGCCTCATCGTGTTCCATTGCCGGAGAGTGTGCTGTCGTGGCGGACCTCACCTGTCGATTTCGCGCGTTTCGTCAACCGGAGCGCGGTGACGCTGCTGCTACCGCGAGTGTTTTCTGCCTCGGGGGGGCGCGAGTATGCTGAGACGCCTCCCCCGCGCCTCTTCGAGGCGGCGCTTGCAGGCGGCGTGCAACTGGTTCACGAGTCTCTCAGCGAAGTTGCGAAGTCGTTCGCGCCGGGAGAAGAGATCATTTTGTTCTCGTCTGAGAACGATTTTCTTGCGAAGGCTAGGCATCTTATCAATGATCGGGCCGCGCGGGATTCGATTGCCGAGGCTGCCCGGCTGCGCGGGCTACGCGAACATACCTATGATAATCGCGTGGAATCGATTTTGACGCACGTGCGCCATATTGCGTTCAAACCATCCGAGATTGAAAGCGCCCAGCGTAGGACGCTACTGTTCGTAGCACACAACGTCCTGCATCGCGGGAACTTTGGGGGTGTGGAGGTATACCTCGAGCGGATCAGGAAGGTATTGGCGTCTGAGTGGAACGTGCTCTTCTACATTCCCGGCGCAAATGGACGCGATCGGGAAGCGCAGTTACTTGCTGAGGACTACACTGAAATTCGGCGGTTTGAGTTTTCGCAGCCATATTCGGCCGGGTTGCTGACTTGTCCAGAGCGCGAGCACGCTTTCCGAACGATTTTGCTCGAATACGACGTCGATGTCGCCCACTTTCATCATTTCATCGGCCATGTGCCGTCGATGATTCATGTGGCCGCGCAAACCGGTGTTCCGACTGCCTTTACTGCACACGATTTTTTCCCGGTTTGTCACGAATTCAATCTGCTGTCGTTCAAAAATGAATTTTGCGGCGCTCCCGATGTTCCCTTATCTCAATGCGACGTGTGCCTATGGCAAAAGCACGAGATCGCGCCGGGGTCGCAGGCCCAGCGCCGTATGTTTTGGGACAACGTTTTGCGCCATATCGACTTGCTTGTATTTAACACGGATGGAACGCAGCGCACGTACTCGCAAATGTATCCGTCAGTGCGGCTGCACGCATCTGCGCATGTGCTCCCGGTTCCCATTCTCGACGGGCCGGTGAGGTCGTTGCAGCGCGTCGTGACTCCGCTGAAGGTTGCTTTGCTCGGCAACGTCACCCATCAGAAAGGCGGTGATGTGCTCTGCCGGGCGTTGCCGCTCTTACAAGGCGCACCGGTTGAGTTTCACGTGTTCGGGCGCGTGGATGGCAACTATTCTCAACTTGGTGATCGCAGGCGGTTCCCGAACGTCGTCGTGCACGGTCAATACGCCGTCGATGCACCACCGCCGGAACTGCTTGAGTGTGACGTGTCGATTCACGTTTCCGTTTGGCCCGAAACATATTGCTTGACCTTGTCGGAAGCGTGGCAGCTTGGCTTGGTTCCGATCGTCACTGATATCGGGGCGCTTGGGGAGCGTGTCACACATCTTGTGAATGGCATTAAGATCGCGCCAAACAAAGAGGGACAATTAGTGGATGCTATTCGCCGGTTGATCGATGAACCGGCATTGCTCAACGTGCTTCGGGCACGGATCACGGAGCGCTTGTACATGGAATTGACAACGCATACCGCTGAGCTTGCTATTCGCTATCGAGCGTTGCTGCGAGCCCCTCGTCGCCACTCAGCCAACGGCGAACCGATAAGGCAGACATCGCTAGCCGACATTGGCATCGTCTTGCAGACGTCCACCTGGCAAATTGGATCCGATTCCGATGTCACGATGCCCCACGGAGGCAAAGCAAGGTTGGTATTCAAAGTGCGAAGGGTGCTAGCGTTCTACCGCCGGCACGGACTTCGCCCGACCGTTCGTATTGTTGTCAATCGGGTAAGGAACCTTCTGTGACCGCTTCATTTCGCGTGCTGATTTGCGGCGCATCGCCTGACTCAGTGAACAACAACTCGGTGTTGCGTGGGTATGTTGCCAACGGCTTTCGTGCGCGACTGGCCGAGAGTAGCGTTCGCGTGTGCTCGCTCGAAGGGGCAGAGCAGGTGACGCGGGACTTTCTTCCGCAGCTGATCATCGTGTTTGGCTCATGCATGCCGGCCGTGGCCAACTACCTCGGGGTGAAGGCGGCGGCGCTCGATGTCGGGGCGTGTCTTGCATTTTGGCTGCACGATGATCCGTATGAATTCGACTACGGTTACAAGATTGTTCCGCTTGCAGACGTTGTGTTCTCTAACGATCGTTGGGCAGCCACACACTATTCACATCCCCGCGTCTATCACGTACCTCTTGCCGCGGATCGGGTGGCTCATTTTCGCGAGCACAATCCAAACAAAGAGCGCGACGTCTTTTTCTGCGGTGTGGGCTTTCCTAATCGTGTCGCTTTGTTGCGCGACTGTGTCGACAGTCTGCGCCCCTTCAATGTGTTGGTTGCTGGCGCGGAGTGGCCGTCCGATCTACCATTTGCTGAGAACCGACGTGTTCCTAATTCTGAATTACCGGACCTTCATGCCAGTTCGCTTCTTACATTGAATATGGGCCGTCGCTTTAATCTGGCGAATAGTCGATTCAACCTCGACGCCTCGACGCCTGGGCCTCGAACATTCGAGGCGGCTGCCGCGGGTACAGTTCAGTGCATGTTCGTTGAGGGGCTCGAAATTGATGACTACTTTAGCGAGCGCGCCGGGGAAGTCCTGTTGTTTGACTCACCGCGCGAGTTGCGCACACATATCGAGATGCTCCGTGATGAACCGGCCCGAGCGGCTGCGATCGCGCTCGCCGCGCAGCGGCGCGCGATGAAGGACCATACGTATGAGAATCGCGCGACGCGCATTCTCGATGCGATAGGTGATCTCCGGTCATGACTTGGTACTCGGCTATAATGGTCGGCTACACAGAGAACTCAGTAGTCCATGAACAAGCCAATTGATGATGCGCGTCAGCGCGCCGGTACGCGAGAGTTGCTTGCTGCGTTGAGTAATCCCCATTTGTGGGCGCTGCTCGCATGGTACGACATTCGGCAACGGTATCGCCGCTCAGTCCTCGGCCCGTTTTGGGTAACTTTGTCGACCGGTATCATGATCGGCACGATGGGCATATTGTGGTCGTTCCTGTTCAAGAATGACGTGAAGGCGTACCTTCCCTTCTTCGCCGTCGGCAGCATCGTCTGGACTTTCTATTCGACACAGATCAATGAGGCGTGCCTCGGCTTCGTGCAATTCGAGCACACAATTAAGCAAATTCGCTTTCCGATGCCGGTGTACTTGCTAAGAATCATGGTGCGTAACCTAATTATTCTCGCGCACAACGGCGTTATCATCATCTTGGTTTTCGCGGCTCTACGCGTCGGAGTGGATTGGCATGCTTTATTGATCATTCCCGGGCTCTTTATCGGTAGTGTTGCGATGTTAGGCATCTCTATGATTGTGAGCGTATTTTGCACGCGGTTCAGAGATATGCCGATGATCGTTCAGAACGCTACGATGGTTCTGTTTTACCTGACGCCGATCATCTGGCGTCCTAATAGCTTGGGTAAGCATGGATGGATCGCTGAATGGAACCCCTTCGCGCACCTCGTGGAAATCGTGCGGGCCCCCCTGGTTGACCAGGTTTTCCCGGGTCAATCATATTTGTGGTCCATCGCAAGCGCGATTGTCTTCGTAGTGATCGGCGTTCTGTTGCAAGGACGCTACCGGAACCGGATTGCGTATTGGCTGTGAGGCAGGACATGAGCGAGTCATACATTAAAGCAGAAAATGTCGTTGTGGAATTTCCTATTTATAACGCATCGCATCGGTCCCTGCGAAAGTCGCTTTTGAGCGCCTCGACGGGCGGCAGGGTGGCTGCGGATGCCGGTAAGCACATTACCGTGCGTGCGCTCGATGACGTGTCATTTGAATTCAAACCGGGGGACCGCGTTGGTTTCGTCGGTCACAACGGCGCTGGTAAGACCACATTGCTGCGAGTGCTCGCGGGCGTATATGCACCGATCTCCGGTAGGTTATCTGTCAATGGGCGTATCGTGTCATTGATTGATATGTCGCTTGGGATGGAGCCGGAGGCGACAGGGTACGAAAATATCTTCCTGCGCGGCATCATGATGGGCATAAAACCCAAAGAAATTGAGGAAAAGCTTCCAGCGATCGCCGAATTTAGCGAGCTCGGGGAACACTTTCTCAACATGCCGGTTCGGACGTACTCAAGCGGAATGCAATTGCGCTTGGCATTTGCCGTTTCCACTTCGATCCGTGCTGATATCGTTCTGATGGACGAGTGGCTTTCCGTCGGTGACAAGGCGTTTAGCGAGAAAGCGACCGAGCGCCTTAACGACGTTGTTCAGAATTCGTCTATTCTCGTCCTCGCCTCGCATTCGAGCGATCTCGTTGACCGAATGTGCAATCGCGTACTCGTATTCGAACACGGGAAAGTGACCGAGACCGTCACATAAATGGGTTGGCGAACGCGCTCAAGGCGATTACATAATTGGGAGGCGACATGAGTCAGAACAGTCGCGAAGCGAGCTCTATTTCGGTCGGTGACGCTGTTGCGGAGGGTTGGGCGTATAGGAAGCCAGCAAGCCGCAATAAGGCGAGGATCCTCGGCGCCATTTCTCCGCGCGAACGAGCGCGCGAGTGGGTTGCCGTTTCAACGCAGGAGCCGTTGTCGCGCGATGTAGTGCGACAAGCGCTTATGATGGCAGTGGAAAATGCGTCCGCTGGGATCGTGATTGGGTTGAGCCACGACCATTACCTCACGATTGCTGGAGGAGTGCAGAACTGCATTGGCGACGAACAGGCGGCACTGTGTGAGGCGGGTTGGACTTATTTGCATATTTGCCCTAATCGGCCGTTGCCGTTACTGGCCGAAGTGGTGGATCCGGAGAGGTTTGAAGTCGTTGCGTCCTTGAATGGACAGACACTAGGTGTTGTTCTGATATCCGATATCGAGGCGATTGCTTCGGATCTTGTGCGCGCCGGTCGGCAACCTCGTTGCGTGGTTCACCACATGCTAGGGTTCGCGCCAGAGTTGATTGCAGGATTGATTCGCGCTTGCGATGACAATCAGCCCCTTGTCTGGCTGCACGATCTTTTCACGCTGTGCCCGAGTGTTCACCTGCTGCGGAATGATGCGACCTTTTGTTTTGCGCCGCCGGTCGATTCAGCTGTCTGTCGTATCTGCAACTCAGGCCCTGATCGCGCTTCGCACGTGCAACGGATGCAAGCATTTTTTGCTTCGACGCATCCAAGCGTAATTTCCCCGTCTGCTACGCTGTTTGATTTCTGGAAGCGACAAGGGAAGTATATTTATCGCAACTCGACGATCATTGCACCGTGTGAAGTGGTGTTTGATGGCAATTCCCAAGTGTTTGACGCGGCCCGGCCGTTAAGGATCGCGTTTTTGGGTTCGCCCATCTATCACAAAGGCTGGGACGCCTTCGAGTCCCTCGCCCGCTGGCATGCTCGAGATGAACGCTATGCCTTCTTTCACTTCGGTTCGGCCGATCCTGCGGTGCCAAGTCTCCAGCATGTACCGGTAACAGTCGCACGTGAAAGTCGATCAGCGATGATCGAAGCGGTGAAGGCGGCTGAGATTGACGTCGTGATCAATTGGTCGATGTGTTACGAGAGTTTTTCCTTCACAGCAATTGAGGCTGTGGCGGCTGGCGCATTTGTCGTCGCTCGCCGGGACGCGGGGAACGTCTGGCCGCTAGTTCGCGCAATCAACCCGAAGCGCGGTTGCAGCGTTGTGAGCGAGACGGAATTGCTTGCGTTGTTCGCTGACGGACAGATATTCGAATATGTGTCCGACGCGGATCGTCGTACGGGATCGCTTAGGTTCGGCTCCTATACGGGCCAATTGCTCCAAAGCGAGGTGTCGAATGCGTAGGGTTCACTGCTACACCAGCGTTTCGTTCAGCTATCTCGATCGCGCGCGCGTGCTCGCTGAGAGCGTCCGCAAACATCACCCTGATTGGACACTGTGGCTTTTACTCTCTGACGAAGCACCGGAAGGTTTTCACTTCGACATCGGAGAAGAATGTTTTGATCACGTCGTCACGATTTCGGAGCTAGGTATTCCTGAGTGGAAGCAGTGGGCTTTTGAGCATGACGTCGTCGAGTTGTGTACGGCTGTGAAAGGTACGATGCTATGCCGACTATTGGACGAGGCGGCGGACGCAGTGATCTATCTTGATCCTGATACGGCTGTCTTCGCGCCGCTGAGTCATGTAATCGAGCGTTTGGAGCAATCCTCAGTTGTTCTGACGCCTCACGTTGTACAACCCGAAACCACGCTTGCAGGCGTTTGCGACAACGAGATTGGATCCCTAAAGCACGGTGTCTACAATCTCGGTTTTGTTGCCGTTAGCAACACCGTCTACGGGCGGAAGTTTGCGGAATGGTGGCGAGATCGGTTGTTGAAGTTTTGTCGTGACGACGTACCCAACGGGCTCTTCACGGATCAGCGGTGGTGCGATTTGGTTCCTGCATTGTTTGAAGGGGTTTTCGTTTTGCGTAACCCCGGATACAACGTTGCGTCGTGGAATCTTGCAACACGTCCAATAGCGCTTCAGGCGGATGGAACAATCATGGCTGGCGCCGATCAGCTCCGATTTTTCCACTTTACAAAGGTCAATTCTGTTGGCGAGGCCATGCTTGAGCGGTATTCCTTTGGGTCAAGCGAAGTTTTCGAATTGCTTAGATGGTATCGCAGCCGGCTGATTGTTCATCGGCCAATAGGTCTCCCGGCAAATTGGTGGATGTTCGGCACTTACACCGACAAGGAACCGATCCCGCGGTCGCACCGGCTAGCCTGGCGACAGCGTGTGGACTTGCGCGCTAGCTTCAAGAACCCCTTTTTGGCCGGGCCGGATGGCTTTGGTGAATGGTGTCGTCAGCAGGGACTCTGATGGTGAGTCAAACTGTCTAGGGCGTCGCATCGCGGCGTTCTAGAACTTGTTTCGCTTTGCTTTTGAAAGAGAGAATTTCATGCAGGAAATAGCTACGCGCTACGGTGTACTCGAAGCATACGAAGCTGCTGACGATCTTATTTGTCGGTGTCTCTCCAAATATGGTGAGTGGGCGCAGTACGAGCTTCAGTTCGTCGCAGACAATCTTGCACCTGGCAGCAAGGTTGCTGACATCGGCGCGTTTATCGGCACCTTTGGTCTCGGACTGTCACAGTTAAGGAAACTGGACCGTTTGTGTTTCGTTGAAGCCAACGCCGTCACTGTCGAGTTGTTGCGAAAGAATGTGGCACGGAACGCTTCGGTGCCGAGCGCGGTGGTCGACGCTATTGTTGGTCCGTTCGCTCATCACGAAGGTGGAACCTTTATTCCGGGCAATAAGGGTTCATTTTCCGTGACGAGCCACACAGACGGCAATGTACAGGCTCCCGCCGCTGGTTCGACGGTGTCGCTCAAAGCGCTGTCGGAACGACATGGGCCATTCGATTTGTACAAAGTCGATGTCGAAGGTGCCGAAAAAGCAATTTTTAATGCCGAGCTCGAATTTGTTCAGACTTCGAATTCAACGTTTTGGATTGAATGTAATGAATCGGTAGATTCGCTTGATGTCGGCGAATTGTTTATCAGCCTCGGGTTTTCGGTGTTTTATTTCGCATTTCCCGCGATCTCCGCTAGGCCGTTTCGCGACGGCGAGCAGAACGAGTTTCCATTTGCCTATGAAGCAGGCTTGTGGGTTACCAGAGATCGTGCGCCCCACCTCAGCGCAGAATTGCGCGAAGTGGGTTGCGTGCTCGAACGGGTTGCAAGTCGAGAGTCGTTGCGCTCGAGTCTTTGGCGCACGCCACGCTGGGCGCCTGCTGATTGGCATGAGAGTGGGCGCACTGAACTCGCAGCGTTGGCGGTGCATCGGTTGTTCGGAGAGGCATATGAGACGTTTCTCGCGCACCCCAATCCGCAACCGTCAGGAAGCGCGCCGCGTACTTGGGCCGAGCCAATTCCAGTACAAATGCAACTGCGAATCAACCAGATGCATGAACGGCTAAGGCAAACTGAGAACGAACTCAGGGCAACTGAGATTGTTCTATTTGAAGAGCGTGGCAGAAGCGCGACGGCGATCACGCGTCTGGAAGACGAGCTGCGCGGACTTTACTCACGCATCGATTTGTCAAACAAGCAAAACGCGGAGCTATTGTCTTCGTCTTCCTGGCGTCTCACTATGCCGCTAAGAATGATTTCACGACTGCTGCGCGGTGATTGGCGAGAGATAAGGCGAATTTTTAAGGCAAGGATAAGTGGTCGTTAATTTGCCGTGCTTGATTCGGTACGTGATAAATCTTCGTGCCTTTCCGTTGTGTTTAAAAAAATAAATTCGAATGTATGGTTCCAAACGAACGAGGTGTTGAGGTGCCTTTCAATCCGTATAACGGATTTCATCAAATTTCGATCTTTGGACGAGCGCGAATGAAATTAAAGATCCCGGTCAGCACGACGCGCAACTGCTCTTGGTGACGTCAAATTGACGTCGACGCACGGGATCTGAAAGCCGCGAGATTTTTAAATCAAAAGGCGGGGCGCCGACTCTCAAGTTGAGCCAGATAGTCGGCTCGCTCAGTTCTAAATCGGTGGCACCATTCTTCGCTAATTTCAGTCCTAAGTGTTTGGAGATTTTTGCTGTGTGCCGCTACGCGCGTGGTTGATGTCGGATTAATCGTTTTATTCATCCATGTCAACACGTCCTCTGGGCCAGCAATAATATCCTCGTAGGTGAAGCGAGCGGGCGATAGATTCAGCCGACTGAACGTTGACTCGAAAAATACCTCTCCCGCAACTAGGTGCTCGCACCAGCCGACGATAGCTTCGGTATCGTATTCCACAGCGTCAAGTCGCGACTGCAAAACGGGATTTGCTTGATAGCTATGAAAAAATTCGGACCTCACGCTTCGATAAAGAGAGATTGCTTGAGCCACGAGATTGCGGCGTCTTAGGTAAAAAGGCTGCACAAGACTGCAGATGTCTCTTGGCCGTTCTAGCATACTGCATAAACATTCCGTCTGATATGGGGACAACTGGAGACCCATCACTCCGGATTGTGAACGGTAGTCCGCGACGGTGCGTTGAAGATACTCATCGACGTCACCGGTGCCAATTGCGAGGGGGGGGCGGCATCCTAAAGCCAGTTCGCAAGTGTGAATCCATCCTTCGTTGAACCATTCCTGCGGCGTTCCCAGAATATTGGAATTCTGCGCCATTTCCATAAGCCAAGTACTGCCTGACCTTGCGATGATAAAGATCACGTAAAGCCGGGTTTCCTGAGAGATCTTTTGAATTGTGTTGAGATGAATGACGGCATTATCCGGGAATGCCGCAGCTACTTTGTTTTCCATTTTTTGACTAGACCGACTTGTTTGGCTTGAGCCGCGTTGACAGAATAGAGAGGTGCAATTGAGTTTCTGCGTCGAGAGATAGTTTTTTTTATTCGACACAGCGTTAGGCGCAGGCGATATTTTGTATGTGTGAGATATATCTGCACCGCGATGGCTTTGCTCGGGTGAAATTGTAGCGACAATGACCATGAAGCCTCATCGTTGAAAAAGCTCGGCTACTTAGGTGATCCTGCGTATAGGCGACTCGGCGTAGGCGAGCGGCGGAACTGTACCTGAGATTCGAGCTTAGTCCCATACGGAATGTGTCGCCGTCCAAGATGATGGCGTTAATGTTGAGTTCACAGAGCCGGCCAAGTAGCTCCTCTGCTATCGTCGGTTTGTCTGCTCCAGATAGGCCAGTGAACGGAAGCACGCAGCTGTGAGGTGAATGTTCGCCCACGACGCCAATTCCTCCAAAAAATCACTGCTATCGATTTGTCACGGAGACCGTTTGGCCGATTTTAACGTTTGCCTAAAAAACGTAGTGGATCTGTAATTTTCCGCAACAAAGATTGCTTGACGCAAGTTGCTGTGCGCGAAGGCTGTTTGGGAACACCTGAGATGTAAATCGGCCCTTTCAGGGCCCAGGAGCGGCAACAACGAGCCGCGCCCTAGATACCGTGTGCGTGGAGCACAACACTTCCGGAACAACCCGTAACAAATCGAAAAGCAGGTTGCTGAGGAAGGACAATTTGAGCAAACTTGCGGTTTGTTGCGACCACACAACGCAAGACAGTCCTGAAGTGTCATCCAAAAGACACGTAGTTTAATGAAATGAATGCCATAAGCGCGCTGGGTCTCAAATCTGAAGGTTTATCTGTCTCCGTCGTCGTCTATCGGTCGGATGTCGCGAAGTTGAATGCGACGCTCGCGAGCTTTGGCGCCGCCTGCGAAGAACTGCGTGCGATCAATTGCTCAATTCCCATCGCACTTTACTTGGTTGACAACGGCGGGGGGGAGGCTGATGCGTCCTCTACCTTGGAAACGCTCGGTATCCAGAATGTTGTCGTAACGGTCATCGCCGGGCATGGGAACGTCGGATACGGCAGGGGCCACAATCTGGCGATCGAACGCAGCAACAGCCGCTACCACCTGGTGCTGAACCCTGACATCGAACTTGCGTCCGACGCGCTCAAAGAAGCCCTCAATTTCTTCGATTCCCACGCGGAAGCGGGTCTGATCACACCGTGGATCGGCGACGAGCATGGTCGGCAGCAGTTCCTGTGCCGACGCTACCCTACACTGCTCGATCTGTTCGCGCGTGGTTTTTTACCGGCACGGCTGCGAGCGCTGTTCACGCGTCGTCTCGCTCGCTACGAGATGCGTGACCAGATCAACGCGCGCGACATCGTGTGGGATCCGCCAATCGTCAGTGGTTGTTTCATGCTGTTCCGCACGTCCGTGCTGAAACAGCTGGGAGGCTTCGATGCGCGTTATTTCCTTTATTTCGAGGACTACGATTTGAGTCTTCGCGCGCATGACGTCACCCGAGTTGTCTACGCGCCCGCCGTGCGCGTACTGCATCACGGCGGTGGCGCAGCGCGCAAAGGCTCCGCGCACATTCGCATGTTCATGGCGTCGGCGTACAAATTCTTCAACCGGTTTGGCTGGAAGTGGCTATGAGTCATGTGCTCGTCACGGGGGCCAACGGCTTTGTCGGTCATGCGCTATGCCGCGCATTGCTTGACGCCGGACACACGGTCACCGGCCTTGTCAGGCGGACAGGGCAGCTTGAAAGCGGCGTGAACGAATGGGTCGACGTCAGCACGGATTTCACCGACGTCGACGCGACATGGCCGGATGCGTTGCACGTGGATTGCGTCGTGCATCTGGCGGCGCGAGTCCATGTGATGCGCGAAGAGTCTGCCGATCCCGACGCAGCGTTTCGCGCGACCAACGTTGACGGTGCGCTTCGCGTTGCACGGGCTGCACGGCGACATGGCTCGACGCGTTTTGTCTTTGTTAGCAGCGTTAAGGCGCTGGCCGAAGGCGATTCAGGCCGTCCGTTGCGCGAAGACGATCCGCCAATGCCGCAGGACGCATACGGGCGCTCGAAGCTCGCGGCCGAACAAGCGCTGTCGAGCTACGGCGAAGAGTCCGGCTTGGATGTCGTGATCGTGCGCCCGCCGCTGGTGTACGGGCCACAGGTACGTGCCAACTTCCTGCGTTTGATGGACGGTGTCTGGAAAGGGGTGCCGTTGCCGCTAGCTTCGATCGACGCGCGGCGCAGCCTGATCTATGTCGAGAACCTCGCAGACGCCCTGATGCATTGCGCGGTAGACCCACGCGCGGCGCACCAATGCTTTCACGTTGCAGACGCCGCTGCTCCGACCGTCGCCGAACTGGCCCGTTCGCTCGCTGGGCATCTGCAAAAGACCGCGCGCTTGTTGCCGGTACCGCTGGGCCTGTTGCGTCTCGCGGGTCGGCTGACAGGCCGCTCGGCGCACGTGGACCGGCTGGTCGGCGCCCTGCAGCTCGACACCGCGCACATACGCATGACGCTCGGTTGGCAACCGCCATATTCCACCGACGAGGGGCTGGCCGAAACCGCCCGTTGGTATCGATCCACGCATTGAGGGCGCGCATGTTGACGTACCTTTCGACCTCCCCTACGTGGGTTGCCGTGACCGTAGTCGCGCTTGGCGCGGCATGTGCATGCGCCGCTATCCTCTGGGCGCTGCTTCGCACAGGCATGGCCTGGCGGCTCGCTACGGACATCCCTAACGACCGCTCACTGCACGTCGTGCCGACGCCGCGCGTCGGCGGCTGGGGCATTGTTCCGGTGGCCGTGGTGGCGACCTTGCTGCTGGCACCGAGCCTTTGGTATGCCGCTCTCGGTACCGCTTTCCTGGCAGCGATTTCACAGATCGACGATCGGCGCGGATTGCCCGCAAGAGCCAGGTTCGCGGCCCATCTGATCGCCGTGGTTGGGCTGGTCGTACTTTTTCCCGCCGATGCACCCTGGTGGGGCTTGGTAATTCTTGCCTTTTTGATGATATGGTTGGTCAATCTTTACAATTTCATGGACGGCGCGGACGGTCTGGCAGGCGGTATGGCGCTGTTCGGCTTCGCCGGGTACGCGGCTGGTGCGCTGCTTAGCGACCATCCTTTGCCGGAACTGGCATGGTCAGCGACGGCGATCTCAGGTGCCGCTCTCGGCTTCCTGTTGTTTAATTTTCACCCAGCGCGCATTTTTCTCGGTGACGCAGGATCGATCTCACTGGGTTTTCTTGCTGGTGCGCTGGGTTACTGGGGCTGGCGCGGAGGCGTCTGGCCCGTCTGGTTCCCGATTTTCGTGTTCGCGCCGTTCATCGCCGATGCCTCGATCACGCTGGCGCGTCGGTTGCTCCGTGGCGAAAGATTTTGGCAAGCGCACCGCGAGCACTACTATCAACGTATGGTGCGCTCCGGAATCGGACACGCCAGGACAGCTTTGACGTGGTATGCACTAATGGTAGCTGGCATAATGCTTGCTATTTACGCACTTGGCCGCTCAGTGATTTTTCAGTCGTGTGTGCTGGCCGTTTGGATCGCCGTTCTCTGTGCAGCAGGCGCTTTGGTTGATATGCGCTGGCGTCGTTTCCAATCAACACTGTCCGATAACTGAGGTACGACGCTGATGCTTAGAAACAAGGCCACCTGGCTGTCTTTCAGCGCTTTCCTTTTCGACTTATGCGCGGTCGCCGCTGCCTGGCTGATCGCGTACATCATTCGCTTTAACGGACTGGTCCCGGCAGAATTCCGGGTCGGGGCGATGCACTCGCTCCTCTGGGTCCTGCCTACCTACGGCATCATGTTCCGCATTTTCGGCTTGTACCGTGGCATGTGGGTCTTTGCGAGCTTGCCGGATCTCGTCCGTATATCGAAAGCCGTCATCGCTGGGGCGTTCGTCTCCATGGTCGTTTCGGTGCTGGTCCAACCTATGCCGATCGTGCCACGCTCCGTGCTGGTGGTGTCGCCGCTGTTCCTATTTCTCGCGATGGGTGGATCACGCGCGCTGTATCGTGCGACCAAAGAGTTTTATCTGTACGGTGGGCTCGTCGGACAGGGTAAGCCGGTAGTGGTGCTCGGCGCAGGCAACGCGGGCGCAAGTCTCGCGCGTGAGCTGTCGCGTTCGAGCGAATGGCGTTTGGTGGGCCTGCTCGACGACGATGTTTCCAAGCACGGACGTGAAATCTACGGCTACAAAGTGCTCGGCTCGATAAGCGATCTACCTCAACTTGCTGAGACGCTGAAGACGGAATACGCAATCATTGCCATTCCTTCCGCCACGGTGGATGTGCAGCGGCGTGTAGCAACGCTGTGTGTTCGTGCCGGTGTACGAGCGCTCGTGTTGCCTGCGCTAACCGACGTCACGCAAGGTCAGGCGTTTCTATCGCGCGTGCGACAGATCGACCTCGAAGATTTGCTGGGTCGTGATCCGATCAATATCGATACGCCCCATGTGGAAGCACTGCTGCATGACAGGATCGTGATGGTCACCGGTGCAGGCGGGTCTATCGGCTCCGAATTGTGTCGCCAGATCCTGCGCTTCCAGCCGGCTCAACTTATTGCGTATGACTTGTCCGAATACGCGATTTATCGGCTTACTGAAGAGTTGAGCGAGCGTTATGCAGACGTGTCGGTGATTCCGGTTATCGGAGATGCGAAAGACTCGCTGCTGCTCGATCAGGTGATGTCGCGTCACACGCCGCACATCGTATTTCATGCGGCCGCGTATAAGCACGTCCCGCTAATGGAAGAGCAGAACGCATGGCAGGCCGTGCGTAATAACGTGCTCGGTACCTATCGGGTGGGTCGCGCTGCGATTCGTCACGACGTGAAGCATTTCGTGCTGATCTCGACCGACAAGGCAGTCAATCCGACTAACGTGATGGGCGCGAGCAAGCGTTTAGCGGAAATGGCGTGTCAGGCTTTGCAGCAGACCAGCTCGCGTACGCAGTTCGAGACAGTTCGGTTCGGGAACGTACTGGGTAGCGCCGGTAGTGTCATTCCGAAGTTCCAGCAGCAGATTGCGAAGGGCGGCCCCGTCACGGTGACGCACCCTGAGATCACGCGCTTCTTCATGACTATCCCGGAAGCGTCGCAGCTCGTGCTGCAGGCGTCCAGCATGGGGCACGGCGGCGAGATCTTCATCCTCGACATGGGCGAGCCGGTGAAGATCGTCGACCTGGCTCGCGACTTGATCCGCTTGTACGGCTTTACCGAGGAGCAGATCCGGATCGTGTTTACTGGTCTGCGGCCTGGCGAAAAGCTCTACGAAGAACTGCTGGCGTGTGACGAAACAACGACACGTACGCCGCATCCCAAGTTGCGGACCGCGCGCGCGCGCGAAGTGTCTGATGATCTGTTGGACAAGTTGTTGCCGTGGCTTATGCAGCATCGCGTGTTAAGCGACGACGAAGTGCGCCGCGACCTGCGCCGCTGGGTGCCGGAATATCAACCGGCCAGCGCACCGGCTTTGCGTAGTGTCGGTAGCGTCACGCAAGTCACGCGGGTTTCCTGAGAGCTTGCACAGGTGAGTCCAGTTGTTGTCGCACGCGTGAAAAAAAGGCGCCTCGTTTACCGCAGCAACTCGCGACAATAATCAATCACCTCGCTGGCGATTCTCTCGATCGGAACGCTGTTGATATCCCGCTCAGCGGAAGCGGTCCGTATCGTCGATTGGGAATGGAGTCGCCACTCAGGCTTGATTTGACAGAAGATCGCGACACCAGGCTTTCCGAGCGCTGCAGCAATATGCATAAGCCCCCCATCCGCACCAATAAAAAAGGAGCTCTGCTTTATCAACTCGGCTGCCGCGGCGATATTCGGCAGGTCTACGTGCGACTCGACATGGCCGCAAGCTACGTCTTCACGGACCGCTCTCACTGTATCGAGCGCAATGTCGCCGGTGCCGAGCAGAATGAACCGCGGGCTCGGGACCTGCTTAGGCCAGCTCGAAGAAATCTGCTTGATAAGCAGCGCCCAGTTTTTATACCTGCGTCGCTTGTCGCCGCCCCCTACCGCGACCGCAATCGTAAACATCTCTGCGCTTCCGCCATCCCGGTCTGAGACCGTCAACGTGGGTGCGATCGGGCCGGATTCGTGCGTCGATTTGAACACGCGCGTAATCCGTTCGTACGAAAGCTGAATCCTCGAGAAATTCTCGTCCCTGCGGTGCCCCATGATCGAAAACCACGGAGTGAAGGGATGGTATTGAATCTTCTTCAAGATGGTTTTCGTGGTGAGGCTTTGGACTATCACCATGTCATACCGCGCGTCGCAACCCGGACGGTCAGTTGAAACTCCCCCACTTATGGTCGCGCAAATTCCCCCACCCTGTGAAGCAGGACTAAGGGTTATTTAGCTGGTTTTCGATTTCCGTGCAAGCGTTTCA